>CAWKJK010000015.1:0-79839 GCA_963849655.1 uncultured Nitrospiraceae bacterium | reverse complement strand
GTGAAGGACCTGTGGGCCTCACTGTGGGAAGAACGAGTGGTGAGCTACATAGCTCGCCAGAATCACCAGACCGCTCCGAGAATGGCGGTGGTGATCCAATCGATGGTTGCTGCTCAATCCGCCGGAGTCGCCTATTCAATACATCCTGTGACCGGACGATCGAACCAGGTGACGATCAATGCCGTCCCCGGTCTCGCAGCGTCGCTGGTCGATGGCACAGTCAAGCCGGGCCAGTATGTCGTGGAGGTCACTCATGAAGGGCAGCCGATGCGGGTTCGTAAGCGCATCCTTGCGCATCACTTTCAACGACTGGTGGTTTCCAAGGAGACTGCAAGTTGAACGGTTTGGCGACGCGACTCGCATCCAATCATCGCTCACCGATGCAGAGCTCTTCTCCCTCGCACAGACGACCAAAGACGTGGAACAGGCCTTCGGTCACCCCATCGATCTCGAATGGGCCTTCGATGCCGAACAACTGTGGCTCATACAGGCCCGGCCGATTGCGACGGTCCGCCCTTCCTCCAATCTCACGAACGACGACTGCGAGTGGTCGCGGACGAATTTCAAAGAGACCCTGCCCGAACTGCCGAGCCTATTAAGCCTCTCATTTCTTGAACGGTTCATGGACCGTCACATCCTTTCTCATTATCGAAGACTTGGATGCCGTATTCCCGATAGGCTTACATCGGTCCGTGTCCTAAGCGGACGCCCTTATCTGAACGTGACCCTGTTCCACATCTTGGTGGCCCAACTAGGTGGCGATCCATCACTGAACGCCGAACAGATGGGCGGCGAACTACTACAAACCATCCCAAAGGTACAACCGATCAACAGAGCGGCGCTTGCCCGGGCCGTGTGGATGATGTGGGCGGAAATGCGGTGGGTTGAGCGGTCCGGTCCACGATTGTTTCAGGAAATGAAGGATCTGGCTACGACTTATCGCCGTGAGCGCATTCTGCACCTGTCGGTGGAAGAACTCATGCTCGAGCTCGACAAATTCGGCCCCTCGTTAGAGGGCCGCGACGTCACGTTCGGCATTCTTGGCGGCGTCGGTCAATGCCTACAGATTTTCAGACGATTCCTGCCTCGGTGGCTCGGACCAGAGTGGAGGGGTTTACTGAACGCCGCTCTCCAAGGACAAGGGACCGTCATCAGCGCACAACAGATTGTTACTTGGAGGACTATGGGCATCGCGGAGTCGGTGAATCGGACCTCATGTCCCCCCGTCTCGTCGATACCCCTGAATCGATTCTGGCTATCGTGCGTATTCAACTCATCTCCGACGCTCCTTCACAGAAGAGCATTCTCTTGAGTCAGGGCAACGTCAGAACCGCTGCGCTGGATCGGATCAAGCAACGCATCGGGCAGCGCTACCATAGATGGATCATCTTCATGTGGTGTTACAGAAGGCTGTGTCGCTTCTTCGCGTTGCGTGAAGCCAATCGACACCACTTGATGTATTACTCGACGGCCATCCGTACCCTCCTGATGCGTACCGGAGAACTTCTGGTCGAGCGGGGTCTGTTCCACCAGATTGATGACATCTTTTTTCTGACGATCAAGGATCGAGCCGACATTTTGGCCGGAGACACACGAGACTGGAAGGCCGTGACTAAAGCTCGGAGAGCCGAGCGAGAACGCAATGCAGCAGTCGAGGTGCCTGACACGATCCGCGACTGGGAAACTGCGAGCGAACAGACGGTGACCTCTGGCAAAGCTGAAGGAAGTGGTATCTTGTTGGGCACACCGATCAGCGTCGGAACTGTGATAGGTCCGGTGCGAGTGGTCCGTTCGCTAGCGGATTGGGGCAAGGTGCTGCCGGGAGAGATTCTGGTGGTCCCGGTTATCGACCCCGGATTGGCCCCTCTCTTCGGTCTTGCCGGAGGCTTGATCGCGGAAATGGGCGGCACCCTGTCTCATGGAGCCATCATCGCTCGTGAACACGGACTCCCGACCATCGCCAACGTTGAAGGCGCCATGGCCCGGCTCGCGGATGGGCAGCGCATTACGGTAGACGCCGGGTCAGGGACCATTTGTATCGAGTCGTCTCCACAACCCTAGGGCAGATAGAGCTGGTCGCCTGGGGCCTTCTGCTTCCTTGACCTTTCTCAATCCATTGCGTACTCTGCAGAGAATTTTGGCGCTCTAACGCTATATATAGGAGTTCGTGCTTCGACACTTGTGAGATGGGTCAAGTATGCTTGACACAGTTACTCTTGTTATAAGCTTCGGGGGAGGACTTGTCTTAGGCGGCCTGCTGGTCGGACTCTGGATCACAAGTCGCTTGCGTCCCCAGGCCCAGCGAGCAGAGGCGACTGTAGAGGAGCTGCGAAAGCAGGTAGAACTTGAACGAGATGCCCTCGTGTCCCTTCGTCAAGAATTGTCTGGGGTTCAACAAGCCCGCGTCACTGCGGAAACCCGCATGGAAGACACTGCGCGGCAACTCACCGAACAGAAAAACCTGCTCGACCATACGCGCCAGGAACTTATGGGATCGTTCCAGGCCCTTTCCGGAGAAGCATTGAAACAAAATAGCGAAGCCTTCTTGAAGCTCGCTGCCGTGTCGTTCGAAACCCTGCATGTCAAAGCGGATAGTGACCTGGTGCAGCGGCAGCAGGCGATCGATGCCTCGGTTCGCCCACTTCAGGAATCACTGCAGCGCTATGCTGAGCAAGTACGTTTACTGGAACAATCTCGCCAGTCGGCCTATGGCGGATTGGATCAGCATCTACGATCATTAGCGGAATCGCAACAACGGTTGCAGCAGGAAACAGGGAACCTAGTGAAGGCCTTGCGAGCGCCGACCGTACGGGGCCAATGGGGCGAGTTGACGTTGAAGCGGGTGGCTGAGCTCGCGGGGATGGTCGATCACTGCGATTTTGTCGAGCAGCCCTCTACGACCGGCGAGGATGGGCGTTTCCGGCCGGATATGGTCGTCCAGTTGCCTGGTGGACGACAAATTATCGTAGATGCGAAGGCCGTGCTCTCGGCCTACCTCGAGGCTCATGAAGCCCAGAACGAGGCCCAACAGATGGAGGCCTTGCGTCGCCACGCCGCTCAGGTCAAATGCCGCATGGACGAACTGTCTCTCAAAGCGTACTGGACTCAGTTCGACCGTGCGCCGGAGTTTGTCGTCTTGTTTCTCCCAGGTGAGCAATTCCTCGGAGCGGCGCTGGACCAGAATCCCCATCTTATTGAAGAGGGGTTTGCAAACGGAATCGTGTTGGCGACCCCGGCGACGCTCATAGCATTGCTCCGGGCGGTCGCTTACGGCTGGCGCCAAGAACGGATGACATCCCATGCAGAAGAAGCCGGTCGATTGGGCAAAGAACTGTATGAGCGCATGGCTGTGCTGGCGGAACACATGAACGATGTGGGTCAGGCCCTCAGCAAAAGCGTGTCTGCTTACAACCGGGCCGTCGGTTCTCTTGAGACACGCATTCTCCCCGCGGCACGGCGCTTCAAAGAGTTGGGAGTATCGTCGGATCGCGACATCCCGGTGTTGGGGCCGACGGAAGTTGTTCCACGCAAGACTTTGCCGTTTGATATCGAATGAAGGAGCAGGCATGACCGACGAGCAAACCATGGTCGAAGCATTTCACAGCAAATTCGGGATTGTTATACAGACAGCCCCGGCGGACTTGAATGAGGAGACGAAACAACTTCGCGTTCGACTCATTCAGGAAGAGTTTGATGAATTAAAGGAAGCCATGGCCACCGGGAACTTGGCCGCAGTGGCCAAAGAAATGGCCGATCTCTTGTATGTAACCTATGGAACTGCGGTGTCCTATGGGATCGATATGGAACCCGTGTTTCAGGAAGTGCATCGGTCGAATCTGAGCAAAGTCGGCGGCTACAAGCGGGCCGATGGGAAATGGGTGAAGCCGCCCACGTACTCACCGGCCGATATCGAATCGATTGTGGAGGTACAGCGGGAGCGACTGTTTGCGGATCGGCCATCCGTGCATGAAGCCGCCGCCGGTATGCCCCGGAGTTCATGAGAGACTCACACTGCCCAAGTTGCGGAACACCCTTTGTCCGAGTCGTCTATGACGAGGGAGCCATGTGGCGACTCTTGAATCGCTTCAGAATATTTTCATTCCGGTGCCAACTCTGCACCACACGCTTCCGCGCCTATCTGAATCAGATCCCAGACCAGACCTCAGTAGCGGATCGTCGACAGTACAAACGATTGCCGGTGTCGTTCAGAGCCAACCTTCTCGCAGAGAGCGCCGTGCGGAGTGACAACCGTGTCACGGATATTTCCATGGGAGGTTGCACGCTCGAGACGACGACAGCCTTGCCTCAGGGGACGTGTATCGGGCTGGTCATCAAACCGGCTTCCGACGAAGAGCCCATTAAGATCGGGACGGCCATGGTGTGTTCTTCCCGTCCGGAATCGATGGGCATTCGGTTCCTCGAAATGGTGGCGGACGACAAGAACCGCCTCAGTCAGGTGATCCTCAGCTTGCTGGTGGGACAAAGCGCCAACCTACAGCTTTTCTCGTGAGAATCTCTCGATACGCTAAGTTGGTCTTCGTGGAGTGTTGATCAGAAGATTGTCGATAAGCCGAACGGAGCCAAGCCGCACCGCGCCAAGAAGCACAACTCGCGATCTCACAGAGGAAAGCGGCTCCAAGGTAGACGGATCACAGACCGCCAGATAGTCGATCGTCATAGCTGGTTCGCCTCGGATGGTCTGAACCATCGTTTTTTGAATCGACGCTCCATCCGACACGCCTCTCCGAATCGCCTCGGTTCCTGCTTGCAGGCTCTTGTACAACGTCGCAGCACGAATTCGTTCATCAGGCGACAGATAGATATTACGTGAGCTCCGCGCGAGTCCGTCCGCTTCGCGCACAGTGGGATGCATGACGATCTCCACACCGAGGTTCAGATCTTTCACCAACTGCCGGACGAGTGCCGATTGTTGAAAATCTTTCTGCCCAAAGAGCGCGATCTGAGGGCGGACGATTCCAAAGAGCTTCGTCACGACGGTCGCGACACCGGAAAAATGATGAGGACGCGCCTCCCCTTCCCACCGACGTGCAATCGCCGGAAGTGCCACCGTGGTTTGAAATCTGCTCGGGTACATCGCCTCTACGGTCGGCTCAAAGCAGACATCGACGCCCTCCTTTTTGCATAAGGCTCGATCCTGCGAAATAGGGCGTGGGTACCTGGCCAGATCTTCCTGACGACCGAACTGTGTGGGGTTCACGAAAATACTGACGACCAGCGCATCGCATCGCAACCGCGCCGCCCGTATCAGCGCCCGATGACCTTCGTGCAGCGCCCCCATGGTCGGAACCAAGCCGATCGTCACACTCTCACGCCTGAGTTGCTCGCTCCAAGCCATCATGCCATTAGGCGAACGAATGATCTTCATGAGCCGGGAGGTGAGCTGCAGGCGGGACGTGAACCGTATCGTGTAGACGGCTGGGGAAAGAGGAAACGTACTTGAGACTGGTCCTTGACTCCTGTCAATAACTGCGCCACCGACTGTTTGAGCGTCGGATGGACCCACAGCGGATCGAGCTCATTCATCGGCATGAGGACAAATCGTCGCTGATGGAGACGAGGATGCGGAATGGTCAATCCTGGTTCTTTGATCACATGCTCGCCATAAAAGAGGATGTCCAAGTCGATCGTGCGAGGACCGGAGCGGGTGTCATCATCCCGTCCGAGAGAGCGTTCGATTTCCTGGAGGGTCGTTAAGAGACTATGTGGTCTGATGTCCGTTTCAAGCTGCACCACCCCATTCAGGAACCAGCCCTCCCCTGGATCGGTCCGGTCTCGAACCGGTTCTGTTTCATACAGCAGGGAGACCCCGTTGATCCGGGAATGCGGCAAGAGACTCAGCAACGTCACCGCCCGATCGCAAAAATCGACTCGATCACCGACATTCGACCCGAATCCGATGAAGACGGTCTCACTCATGGGCGTACCTCGTGAATCGTTAAACGAGATGGAGATTCACCATGCGATTAACGGTAAATGTTTAACGAATAACGATTCTAGAAACCTGCCTTTTTAATCCGCTCAACTGCTTCCGCCAACCGTTCTTTGGAGGTGCAGAGCGTCATGCGGATATACCCCTCTCCCGGTGCACCGAATCCATTGCCGGGAGTTGTCACGATACCGGTTTTCTCCAAAAGGTATGCGGTAAACGACGTCGACGTATAACCCTTCGGCACCGTCACCCACACGTAGAACGCAGCCGGAGGAGGATCCACTTCTAATCCGAGACTCTTGAGACCAGGAATAAGGGTGTCTCGACGAGCCTGGTAGTTCTTTCTCAAGCCGTCTGTCATCGAATCGTCCAGACCTAGGGCGGTAATGCCCGCTTCTTGAACCGCCTCAAAACAGCCGGAGTCCAGATTGCTCTTCACCTTGCCGAGGCCGGCCAAGACTTCCTTGTTGCCGACAGCAAAGCCGATACGCCAACCAGTCATATTGTAGGTCTTGGAAAGTGAATGGAACTCAACTCCGACGTCCTTTGCGCCCTCGACTTCCATAAAGCTCGGCGGGCGACGCCCATCATAATAGACCTCCGAATAAGCGGCATCATGGCACACGATGATCTGGTGCTCTTGAGCAAAATCCACGACCCACTTGAAGTAATCCTTCGTCATGATCACCGAGGTGGGATTGTTCGGCGAATTGAGCCACATCAGCTTGGCCTTCTTAGCCACCTCTTTCGGGATTGCACCGAGGTCAGGCAAGAAACCGATGGCTTTCGTCAGCGGCATGAAGTGGGACGTACCACCGGAAAAACTGGTACCGACGGGATACACTGGATAGCCAGGGCTCGGAACCAAGACGACATCCCCAGGATCGACAAAGGCCAGATGAATATGCCCAATGCCCTCCTTCGAACCGATCAGCGTGAGAACTTCGTTCGCTGGATCAAGCGTCACGTTGAATCGGCGTTTGTACCAACCCGCCACGGCTTTCCTGAAGGACAACATGCCTTCATAGGAGGGATATTGATGGTGCTTCGGGTTCCGGGCCGCGTTCGCCAAACTCTCGATGATCGGCATCGGTGTCGGCAGATCGGGATCGCCGATGCCGAGATTGATAATGTCCACTCCACGTGCGATGGCCTCTTGTTTCATTTTGTCGATCGCGGCAAATAAATAAGGAGGCAGTGTCTTAATGCGTGTGGCAACTTCGATCGGGAAACCGGCCATTATGATCTTACTCCTTTCGTAGATGAGTTCGTCATGACCCCATCAGTCATCATGTCCTCAAATCGGGGAAACTTTTGCGGACTTTCGACGTGATGACGTTGGGACTTATCGACGAAGGGAATAAGACTACTTCAGGAATGATCCGGTAATCAACGATTGGATTGAAGTAGATGGCCGATCAGCCGGTCAGCCGTTTGATGGAGCTGCGGGAGTTGTGGCAAAGCGGCTAATCTTACTTGCTGTGCGGTAAGGCGAGCTTTCATCAAGTCCGGCGCACATTCTTGACAGAGCGAGTCGATCCCGTCTTCCTCCATTTCCAAATGAAAGAGAAGGCCATAGGCACGATCGCCATAGCGAAACGCCTGCAGCGGCGCAATGTCGGAATCAGCCAATGACACACAGTCCTTCGGCAAGTCAAAGACTTCCCCATGCCATTCAAAGACAGGGAAGGACTCAGGGCCGGCCCCAAACACAGGGTCCTCTTTCCCCGCATCAGTAAGGCGAACAGGAGTCATGCCGATTTCCAATGCCGGGCCTGATCGCACGGTGGTGCCGAGCGCCTTGGCCATAAATTGACTCCCCAAACACACCCCGATCATCGGCATGCCGGCGAGCAGTGCAGATCGAATGAAGGCAGTCTCCTCGGCAATCCACTTGTCGGAGTCGTTCACTGACATCGGTCCGCCCATCACGATCAACAAGTCCCCACCATCATTCGGTATGCCTTCCTTCGGGACAAGCGAATATTCAAGGCCCGCACCTCGCCTAGCCAGGGCCTTTGCAAAAGCACCGGGACCTTCGAAGGGAACGTGCTGGAGACAAACGACGCGCATTGACCCCATCTTGAAGAGACGTTGGTTCTTATATACCGAATGGTGCGATGAATAAAGAGCGGAGTCTCCTACTCCAAGCCTAGCCCAAATGACAAGCAGCAGTCGAAGTTAGCGTGTCGAACGACCTTTGTAAAGTCTTGTAAATGTGAGGAAATACGGTTGTGCTTCTGAAAACGACAAAGGGATCTGCGTCCTTCTCTGAGCCTCTGAACGGCTGTTGCAATTCCTGGGTGGCTTCCTTTTCCGCTCGCTCTCCCTTAAAGTAGGCTGCCCACATGTTAACACCTACTACGACACAGTCGCTGATTCTTGGGATCGATCGCGTCTTGATCCACACGCCGGACGTGGAGCGTGTCTTCGCGCGATTTCGTTACGAGTTCGGCTTGCCGGTCGCATGGCCGATCACCAACTGTGGCCTACTCGTGTCGGGTGGCCTGCACGCCGGCAACATGACTATCGAAATTGGTCGGTTCGCAGGATTTGGGCTTCCAGGAACCTGGTTCTACGGGCTCGGTTTTGCACCATCGCAACCGACATGGGAGACAGTGAACGGGTTAGTGTCTCGAAAAGTGCTGCACACGCCCCCTGTAACGCTGCACTACGAAGAGCCGGTTGCAACCAGGTCCACGCTCACCTTCTTGCGCAATCTCCTTGACGGCCAACCGAACACACCGTTTTGGTTCGGTCGACCTTGGGGTGGAGACACTCGAGTCTGTCGCGCTCTGGCGGCCCTCAGTACCTGGATGGTCGGCACAGAAGCCGGGGCCATGACGTTTTCGAAACTGTTGGGCAGCTCCGCAGTCTTCATGTGCGACAACCACATCGATCGTCATCAAGAACGGCTCACGGAATTGAAGGCCAACTGGCGGATGACACGACAGAGCGGACCGTATGGAATCACCGGGATCGCAGCAGTCAATATTGAAGTGGCTACCAACACAGCTTATTGGGGGAAACTCCTGGATCGGCCGGACTTGATCACAAATTCGACACATTCTTTCAGCATGGGACCGCCGCTTCGATTCCATCCCGGTGCAAGGAACCGATTGCTTGGCATCGAGTTTTCATGTGTCGACCTCGAATCGACCGCTCGGAAGCTTATTGAAAAACGATCGTTGGTTCCAGCAGATGGTAAAAGAATCACTCTCTCTCCAGACCAAATGGACGGTTTGACCATTGGATTCAGCCAGTCTCCAACTACAAGAGTGAATTCAGACCATAGCCTGCCCTAGTCTGAGCAGCGGCATCCCGATGGATTCGTCTGGATTGAACAAAGAAGGATCGACCCTGGCTCCTGCCCCCTGGCAAACCCGAATTATTCGTACGTGCCCTATCCGCCTAGCAGCGCTTGGCTCTTCCGGCGTTTTGCGCTCTTTAGCTCGGCGCTTGAACGACCGATGAGTATGCCTCACGCCGGGCGTGAGAAGGTCGGTCTCTCGCAGTACGGCTCGTGTGAGCTCAAGGCCGCGCTACGCTCTCCGGCTTCCCGCTGTGGCATCATGTTGGATGCTTTCGCAAGCCCTAGCCGTGAGTCCGTCCATGCGCTAGAATTGGTGTCGTGAAACACTCCCTCAAGAACGCGGATGATCTTCGGTGGCTGATCGGGCATACGGGCGGTTTCCGCTCAGGATATGTGACCGACGTACACATGTCCAAACGCCGCCTCTTCGATGAAGGTTCCGGACGGGAGGTGCCGGCCGGTACCACCGTCTCGGTCACCATCCGGTATGAGATTCGTGGGATGGTACGAGTGGCCAAACTCACCATGACGGGCGTGACAGATTTTTCGGTTTTTGAGCAAGATGGGGTCGATTGTTCCACCCTTAGTACCATTCAGACGGAATTCGGTGCAGGAAAACTTCGCTTCTGGTTTGATCCTCAGGGAGAGCTCTACGTGGTGTGCGAGGAGGTCCATCTGGATGAAATCGTCACACCGTTTGTGACGGCCGACCAGGCCACCGAATTGGCTCGATGGACGTTCCAAGGTCGAACTGCCGAAGGCCCCACGGTATCGTGGCTGTTACACGAATTGGATCGAGCCGGCTTGCCCTGTGCTTGGCGCGAAGCGAAGCGGGCCGTCGCGATTCATCCAACAGTGCAGTGGGAGGGCGATCTGATTCCAACAGGCGACTCCACCGTCAATGGAAACCACGTGGTCCATGTCATGGCCTATGGCCTATTGGAGAGGCAAGGTTTCGGTTTGATGCTGCGGGTGTTTGGAATTCAGGATCAACGGATGAGCCGGATCCTCGAAGTCCTGGCCGATCAGATCACCCAACATTTTGCAGGCGACTGCCTCGTCGGTACGACGATCATCCCAGGCCGTGAATGGGAGGGTTGGTTGATTCAGGAACACCATGCACGACTCGATCGATAGAGGGATGAAGGGTGAAACTGGGTCAGTGCGCGTGCTCGGCAGAATAGTGTCCGTTGCCGTTCCCGTTTGTCCCGTTTGCAAAACCGGCTGCGCCGCTGCCGTTGACATACCCCGCGACAGGGTGAGTTATGGCATTTCCATTGATCTGTTTGCCCTTTCCGTTGACACATTCCACCAACGCCCAAAGTCGTAATGGGTTGACCCGCTGTTTTCGGGCAATCTCCAGAGTCGTTCCCTCCAAAACGGTATTGAGCGACAAGTCTGTTCGCCAGCCGAGGTGTTTGGTCAGCGGAGAAATCACTTTTTCCACGGCGGCAATGACCTTGTTGCCGTTACTGAAGTGATTCAGCATGATGATGCGGCCACCGGGACGACAGACCCGAATCATCTCATTGACGACTTTGCGATAGTCGGGGACCGCCGTCACCACATAGGCTGCAACCACCGTATCGAAGCTGTCATCCTTGAATTCCATGGCTCCTGCGTCCATGCGATGAAGCTGGACGTGCTCAAGATCGTGGGCTTCGGCCTTTTCCTTAGCTTTTGCCAACATACCTTCGGACAGATCAATCCCGACAATCCGGCAATGTCGCGGGTACATCGGAAGGGCCAGTCCAGTTCCCACACCGACTTCCAGGATCTGTTCATTCGGCTGCACATCCAGGTTCCGAATAACTGATTCGCGACCTTCATGGAACACTTTACCAAAAACCTTGTCGTAAAACCCCGCGTAGGAGGTGTACACACGCTCAATCTTGTTGGGATCCATGCTTTCCTCCAAAGCTCAAACGATTTGCGTCCTGCATAGCCCGAAGGTGCAAGGGCGGCAGACCATCATTTCGGACGCGGGGGAAAAATTAAGGCGGGAAACTTAAGTGGTGCCGATGCCCGCCCGGAACGTAGTTCGGCGTACTCTAGCCAATCTCATCTTCATGAGTCAACAGATTCTTCGAGGGTCTTGGAGGGCCCTGGACGGAAATACTGCCTAAAGCCGCACAGGCAGAACGGTGATTTCGTGCCTTGCCTCCTTGATTCATGCCTCATTCCTATGTGATAGCTACGTTTTATGATACTGGCCGGCTTCTTCGCAGGGATCTTATTTATCGGATTAATCGTCGGTGATTGGCTGTATTTCATTCGGCTGACCCCGGACGCCATCAGGTATGGTTGCCGTGTCGCGAACAACCCGGATCAGTGGCCTGGAACCGCGCTCACAACCCTAGGCGATCGGTTCACTCCGGAGGGCGTGCTGATGCTTCCACATGGAGTGGCCTGGTATTATCCGCAGCTCTCCCAGATTGCGATTCGTCCACAATATCGATTGTTCTCCAGGCGGTTCCGGACCGCCTGGCCGGTGAAAGGGCTGATTCATCTTTCGCCGCACGACCAATCGCTGAACGCGCTGTGTGTGAAGCGTATGCCGTGGTCCTCGACCCTCATGACGCTCCTGTGGTTTGCGCTCGTCTTGATAGGGTCCCTGATCTTCGTGGTGCAGTATGCCATGGAGGGAGGGTTTGCTTCACTAGGAGGAACCCTTACGGGAGTGGCGATCGTTGCCCTCGCCGCCCTTGTGCTGGCCTTCGGACTCGTCACGGTGGCTCTCGCCTATCGGCTCGAAGACAGCCGTCTCATGAAAGTCTATGGCGAGTTGCGAGATGCCGTTGCCCTCCCCACCACTTCCTAGCCGGACCCGTCGTGTTCTCTCTTACATAAGAAACAAGTTCAAGAACTGATCGTATTCCGGCGGCAAGTTCAAGGTCGATCGGTTACGAGCGAGGCCGGCAATGATCCCGCGATGCTTTTTTGCGAGGCCCGATGCGTCAAAGGCCAGTCGGAACTGCTGCCACCGCAAGACGGGATCGGCCATGATTCGGGTTTGTTCTTCGATCGGGAGTCCATGTATCATGGTCGTCAATGTACGGATGGCCTTCTCCACGCTTTCATACGGAGGAGCGAGTTGAAGTCCGGCATAGAATGTTTCGAGGTGATGACGAAATTCCGCTTTCAGAGCCTGGAGTGGATCGGGTGTTGTCAGAGAAGCGTCGGGCATAATATCCAGACGATGATACGGCATGATGAAACCACGTGACAACTTTTCCACGGAGGACTGTATGAATCGGCTGTTCACTGGGGTATGTGCGCTGATGGGAATACTTATACTGGCTGGGTGCTCCTCATATCGTCACCATCACGGCATGATGAGTGGTGGCAAGAGCGAGGCGTACTGGCAGAAGGGCCAACAAGACATGGAAGGACTGATCAATCGAACCGTCAAAGAACCCGATAGGGCGAAGCAGGTCAATGTGATCGTCGGCGAGATCATCAAGGAGCTCAAGACAAGCCGTGAACAGGAACGGACCTATCACCGGGACCTCTATACCTTGAACGCCAGCTATACTGCGATGCCCGATGAATTTTCAAAAATTCTCAACGAGGCCAACATTCAGCGAATGCAGAGTTCCGCCAATGTCCTGAGCCTCCGGTTCAAAATGAAAGATCTGATGACCGCCGATGAGTGGAAAGCCCTCACCGATAAAATGCTGTCCTACAGCAGTCGATATCAGCATGGCGAGAGTGGAGCAAAAACAGGTTACTAAATAAGGTTGAGCTGAGGTTAAGACTCAACCTTGACCTCAACCTGAGCCTGCTGACGGCTGCACTGCTTTGAGCGGCACGGCCGTCCAGTGCACGCCGGCATCGGTCGAACGATACAGACCGCTGCCATTCGTGCCGGCATAGAGTAGCTGCGGACTCTTGAGATTCAGGACCAGGGCGCGAATGTTGAGCGTCGCAATGCCCTGGTTCACCGCCTGCCAGGACTTTCCGCCATCCGAACTTTTCCACACACCTTTCGGGCCACCGACATAGAGCTGTGACGGCTCCGTGGGGTGAAGGAGAATACTGCTGACAAAAGGATCGGCGAGGGATTGTCCGATCCGTTCCCACTGCTCTCCGCTGTTGGTGGTGCGAAAGAGGCCCTTCGTCGTACCGGCATAGACGATATTGGGGTTCGCCCGGTCGATTTCAATGGCGTTGACACCCAGCGCCATGGCCGACGCCAACTCGCTCTCCGGAATCAATCCGTTATTGATTCTTTTCCACGACATCGCCCCGTCGTCCGAGCGATACATCCCGCCCGTTGTGCCACCGTACAGGACGGTAGGATCCTTGGGATTGATGGCAATGGACGTCACAATGTGGACTTCCTTCATCCCGTTCATCCGTTCTGCCCATTCACGGCCGCCGTCCTTTGTAAGAAAAACGCCGACGGTCGTCGCAATATAAATCTTCTCGCTCAGGGCGGGATGGAACACAAATTGATTCACGAACGAGACATGTTCCTTCAATCCGACATTATGTGGAAGCCAATGTTGGCCGCCGTCCGGACTTTTGTAGACCGCGTCCCCCATCGTACCGGCATAAATCGTGGCCGGCAGGAGAGGATCAATCGCCAGCGTCGTCACCCGTCGCGCGCTGAAGCTCGGGAACCGCTCCCAGGTCCCGCCGCCGTCGCGGGACTTATACACGGCATCGTTCGTGGCCACATAGAGGATCTTCGCGTTCGTCGGATGGAGCGCGATCGACACAATGGATTCACTCTCTTTTTGGCATCCGAGGCAAAGCAGGACAAAGGACAAGAAGGCGAATCGAGCGAGGGGACAGACGGTTCGAGTCAACATGGCGTGATAGCGTGAGACTGGACCACAGCAGTCGGATGGGAGTCAAGGCGGAAAGGTGGAGGCCCTCAGAAATCTCGACCGAGGAGGAGCAAGCCATTTGACCTCCACGGGATACAATAACGACTGTCCGAGTATCCTCATGAGGCATTCGCTTTACGCCCACACCTTAGCTTAATCTATCGCGGCCATATTGCAGTCGCCATCGAAACGGAAAGACCCGCACAAGTTTGCATTACGGCCTGGCTGCGGCTCATGTTCAACGTGTCTCCCTTACGGAACCTTGCTGTTGTCAGCATTGACAACGGGCAATGACCGCTGCTATCGTTCGCCATGAAAGCTGTCGCGCTCCTACGGACGCGTATTGCATTCTCACAAACTGCATTCGCTGAGCTGTCAATATGGAAGGTTCCAAAGCCGGTGACCGGTTCGTCCCACTCGTTCAAGTATAGACTGGCATACGTGGTAAACGGCATATGCGTCATACGCTACGACAATGAGGTAGGAAAGGGCGACCACCGACATTTCGGAGCGGAAGAGATCGTCTACGCATTTCAATCGCCGGAGAAGCTTGTCGCCGACTTCGAACGAGACATGATGAGGTGGAACCGTGAAAACCGTCGTTCTTGACGTCCGTTCCCCAAACGAAGCCATAGCTGATTTTGTCCGTGTCTGGAAAACAGGGAAGGGTGAGAAAGCCGCGCGCATTACCTTCGCTACACCGGAACTTCTCTGGAAAGTGCTGACGGCTAAACGCTGGCAATTGCTGAAGGCCATGTGCGGCGCCGGCCCTCTGTCGATCCGCGAAGTGGCGCGCCGTGTGGGGCGAGATGTGAAGGCCGTCCACACGGATGTGACGGCGCTGTTGAACACCGGAGTGCTCGATCGTGGCAAGGATGGTTGGGTGATTTTCCCGTTCGACTCCGTGAAAGTCGAGTTCCTTCTCCACGCCGCATAAAGCGTCGTGCTGCGACAGACACCGGACCCATACGCAGCAGCGACTGTCCAGAACATCATTCGGCGGGCTGGCTCATGCGTGCGCGGCTAAAGAGCGGACTATCACAAGCGGAGTTTGCCGCAGCGCCGGGTGTGTCGAAACGCACCTTGGAGCAATGGGAGCAAGGCCGTCGCAGGCCGTCCGGCGCCGCCAAGCAGCTCTTGAAGATTGCCGAACGCCATCCGGAAGTCCTTGTTGAAGTGACGGCGTAAGCAGCATTGGCGGTCTCCTGCGCAAGCCGTTCGCTCAATTGAAGCACGCAAGGATCGGACCTCTTAAACAGCTTCCTGACCTCTAACTTGCGGTCAAAGTGAGACGTTACTGTTCCGTTTAGAATTAGGAGGCGCAGAATTCAGTGTTTTGCTTCGACTCCACCGTTGGCTGGTCGACATTGGTACAGTTATTCGGCTTTGTTGGTGCAATTTGGGCGGCGATCTATCAACTCGGGAAGCAGCGTCAACTACAGATAGAGAAACACAAGGTCGACCTGCAGCTTCATACATACGAGAAAGTGGCGGCCAACATGGAAGGTGCCTCACCAACCGGCATAGCTACGACAGTAGACATAATTTTCCTTGCCTTAGTAAAGGCCAGAGGTAGTCTGGATCAGACCGGTCAGTACGTTCCGCCTCCGTTTCATCCAGAAGATGTGCATGTCGAGTTCACAAGAATGCACGCCAACCTTTGGAAAGTGGTGGCAGCTATTGAAAAATACGAAGTAGTTGCTCCCAATCTCTCACTCTTCCGAGAGGCGCTGGCCAAGAAGGTTCGTGAGTTGGGCGACGCGTATACTCCGCTGATTCAATGGCTACACTTTGTGTTGCTTTCTGAGAAAGGCATCACCAACCTCTCGAATCTAATTGTACTTCGCGGTGAAGATGAAGTCTCCATGGATCGGCTTGTGAAAGATTTTAGGAGTGTCGCGTATGACATCGCTGGCTTTTTATATGACATTCAAATCGAATTACAGAACACCCTTCTTAGCCAATTCTTTGATAGAGAGTTGTCGACAAGGAAGCCTGCCGGCGATGACATGCTCGTTCTGACATCCAAAGACCCGCGCATGCTCGAAAAGGTGCAGAAGTATGTTCACGGATAGTCTTGCTGTGACCGGGAAGAGTATGCCTACTGCCGCGTTTGAGCTTCACGATTAGATAGACAGCCCTAAACCATCATGAGCATCTACGCGACACTCTGGAGTCTTAAGTTCCCGCGATATGGCGACATCCATACCGGATGCGAATGGATTGAGGTGAGGGCGCAAGCAGTGCCATCCCACGTTGGCTCTTCGACACCGGGACTCGGGTACGGGAACGGCGACCCCTATGCCGAGTTTCTCCCTCCAGCTGTTGTCACGGATGAGGACGGTCAGGCCGAATTCATGCGAGCGGTCGTCCTAATCACCGAGGAGACGAAGAAGGGAACCGTGCGAAATCCGCAGGAGTATTCAAACCCGCTCATGACGCTTGAAGGCAAACAGTATGCGAGCATGCCGTTCGACGAGCTTTACAATCGCATTTGCGATGCACTGCGCGGTGATCGACCGCGACTGGTTATCGAAACAATTGGTCCTGATGGTCGGCATTCGCTCCATTTCGAAGACGGAATGTCTCGCAATTTGTGAGAAGGCAGGGAACGCGAACTTAGAAGACAGCAAAGGTACCGGGAGTCTTTTTGAGATATGTACATGCTTGCATGGGGTGAAATGGCGTCAGATCTTGTCCTGTGCATCCCGGTGAAATAGATGGCGCGACTGCTGCGTATTCAATTTCCCGGGGCCTTCTACCACGTCGCCTCGACAAATTGAGGTCAGGCCTTTCAATCACACCTTCACCCCTTCGCGCGCCTTCCACGATCTCGCGTGAACCTGCTATTGTGCCCGATCACCCACGTGGAGGTTGGGCATGGACATGTTGATGATCGTCTTTCGCGCCTCGCTGCTAGTTCGCGTACACGAGATCTTACGGAGTTGCGACGTGCCGGCTTTTACGGAAATCCCGGAAACGGTCGGAACGGGGCAGTCCGGACCCGCAGAAGGGATCTCATTTTATCCCGGGACCAATAGGGTGATCATGGTCGATTTCGAACCAGCGCAGCGCGACAAGGTGGCCACCGCGATCAAAGAGTGGTGCGATGAGACGTTGAAGCGCTCGGGGTGGGTGAAACCCGCGATCCGCGTCTTCTCCTGGCCCTGTACACAACTCGCCTAGTGGCGGAATCATCCAGCCCTCCCGCCGTCTTTCTCCCCTCTTCGCTCCCATCGCTACCCCCCACGGCCCAGGTCGCTTAGACCTTTGTGTCGGTCTGATCTCCAACTCGATGAAGCGCAGGGTGACCCTTGACCCCATCCTTCTATAAGCAGGCATCTGTAGCATCTCGCCCCGAAGCGCACGATCGCGATGGGGACTTTAGCCGCAACGGTATCCAGTCAAGACAGGTTCAAGTCACAGAATCAACCATTTGACGTGAGCTTTCGCGCCGATCAGAGGGCGATGGGCAATGGCACAATGATCGCAGTATTCATTACTGGCGAGGTTGGATACTCCACCCATGCATCCGATCGTCTTACTTCACACACAAGGGGGACATTATGCGACAGATCATCATGGCAGCGCTGACGGCGGGAATCGTCTTGGCATTGGGCGGGACTGCGATTGCCGATAAGAAGGGAGAGAAGCACAAGTCCAAGATTGAAATGGCGGAGACGGCGAAGGTCACGATTGATCAGGCGATCAAGACGGCGTCCGAGAAGGTGCCGGGCAAAGTCATTGAGGCTGAGTTGGAAAAGAAGCATGACACGACGGTGTGGGAAGTCGAAATCGTGACGGACGACAAGATGATTAAGGAAGTGCACATCGATGCGGATTCCGGCGTCATTATCGATGTGGAAGACAAGGGCAAGGAACACAAGGACAAAGGGAAGCATTGACCTGTCGGTGAGATGCCTGGTTGCGTAAACTCTGCACCGTGGCCACTGTACTCTGGCTCACGGGGCTGTCTGGTCGCTTGGTTGTTTGTGCGGATGATCAGGTCAAACAACTGCCGACTAACCAGCTTTCCCCTACAGCTTGAGACGTTCGGCGTATCCCGTCAGTTCGACATAGCCCTGGCCTTTGATAGGCTGGCCTTGTTTGGTACCTGTCACCGCCACCGCCCCTTCCCAATAGGAGACCGTGGTGCTGCGCGAGGTGCGCAATTCCTGATCCGCGAGCAGCGGAGTGATGTCCAGCACCAGATCGAGCGATGGGAACTTCAGGCGCCATCGGTTGGGATACGTCGCCTTGCTTTCTGGGCTGGTCCAGGTTCCGGTCGATTCGATTTGAAAGTCCGTCATCTCCAGGTGTCGCGTGTGTCCATCCGGGGATACGGCAGTCCCGCTCGACGCAAGATCAGACGACCCATCTTTCCGACGCATCCGGTACAGCATGAGTTCGGTGTCGTCCTCCAACTGGAGGCTGAACCAGTCCCATCCCACTTGATCCGTCCCGAGTTCGGCCGACCCGAATTCATGGTCCATCCAGCTGGTACCGGTCACATCGAATGACTCACCGTCGATCGTGAGCTTCCCGCTCGTCTCAAGCCGCGTGAACGAATAGTAGTGAGAGGCTTGACCCACATCTTTCCCTTTTTGACTGATGCCGGCGGCGCCATGAGCGACGAGAGGCTTGGCCGGTTGGAGTGTAAGGGCGAGGGCATGCGTCTCGTCGTGGGCTACCAAAGTGTGTGAGGCCGATGGTTCCGTCGATGCTTCGGCCCGCCAATCATCGATCCAGACACGGAGCCGCGACTCGTCGGCCCCGGCCTTCCCCAACCCCTCACGGCTGAACTTTTCTGAGAAATGAAATCGCTCCCCGGTGATGTCGGTCACAGCGAAATGAGCCAGATACAGATCCTTCACCGACCATTTGGACGGGAGTGTCTTAATTTCGTCAGGCGGAACCCCACGACGAAAGAACGTCAATTCAAAACCGAATGACCGACCGCTCTTTGCATGCAGATGGCCGGTGTAGTACCACCACTCGGTTCGATAGGTTGGGTGGGATCCATGGTCTCGAGGGAAATTGTACCGATAACCGGCGGTTGCCGGCTGAAACGGAGCCGGAGGTGAGTCGGCTCCGGATACCCAACTGAGGTCGAAGGCCATGAGAGCCACGATTGGAATAATTAGTCGAACGACGTGCATTATCCGCCTCGGTTCATGGGTCAACTCATGCATCGGAATAAAGCCAATGTCTTAGGCTGTTTATATCATGTGTGTTCGCGAGTGAACAAATCGATGGTCTCAGAGCGACGTTTCGAATTTTCATGGAACTCAACGCTCAGCGCATGGCGTTGACAATTTTCACAAGTCTCAGCTATCGTGAGCCCATGCAGACAGATCGTGAGCGGGGGTCGCCTGACCGGAGTCCGTCCAAGCATGCCGAGCCTTTCCCAATTCCTGGTCGCCTTCCGGTATTCCCATTACCCAACGTCGTTTTTTTCCCCAAGACGTACCTGCCGCTCCACATTTTTGAACCACGCTATCGCCGGATGATCGCTGATGTGACAATGGGCGGTCAATGTATCGCCATGGCGCTGCTGAAGGAAGGATGGGAGCCGGACTACTATGGAAATCCGGCGATCTATTCCGCGCTCTGTATCGGACGGGTCGTGAGTGTGCAGCCCCTGTCGGATGGTCGGTCCAATATTTTATTGCAAGGTCTCGAACGGTGCGAGATCTCAGACGAACACTTCGACAAGCCGTATCGCGAAGCGACGATTCACGTCACGCCCATGCGCTCCGACGAGGGACTGACGAAAGGCGTTCGGCGCGCACTGATCGACGTGCTCGGCCGATACCTCCAAGCCAGAGAGGACAGCGCGGCGTGGCAAGGATTCTTCCGCGAAGAGGTCAGTGACGAAGTTTTGGTCAATACGCTCTCTACCTACCTGGACTGTACGCCCTTGGAAAAACAATTCTTGTTGGAAGCGGACGGACTCCATCAGCGGGCTCGTCGATTGAACGATCTGGTTCAATTCATGTTACACGAACATCACGGCACGAAGGACTGGGAGTAGAAGGAATGGATCGAACCATCGCGATCGACGTCAGCCGTCTGTGCAAAACGTACGACAGCCATAAAGCCGTCGATGACCTCTCGTTCCAGGTCTATGCTGGAGAAATTTTTGGTCTGCTGGGGCCGAACGGCGCAGGGAAAAGCACCACGCTTCGCACGCTCATCACGCTGCTGCACCCGACATCGGGCACGGCGACCGTCATGGGATACGACACGGTGCGCGAGGCGGACCAAGTCCGGACTGTGATCGGATACGTGCCCCAAGAACGGGCGATCGACCGGTTTCTGACCGGACGGGAACATCTCCAACTCCTCGGCGCTCTCTATCATCTGACGAAAGAAGAAGCGGCGAGACGCATCGGTGAGCTGCTCAAGCTGGTCGACCTTGAGGCCGATGCAGACCGGCCTGCCAAGACCTATTCCGGCGGCATGAAGCGCAAGCTCGACATTGCCTGTGGGTTACTGCCTGACCCCAAAATCTTATTTCTCGATGAGCCCACGCTCGGCCTCGACGTGCAAAGCCGTCTCCGGATTTGGGAATACGTTCCGGATGCTCAAAGCCCGTGGGATGACGGTCGTGATGACGACGAACTATCTGGATGAGGCTGATCAACTCTGTGATCGACTCGCCATTATCGACGGCGGGAAAATCAAAACGCTGGGAGCCCCGGCTGAGCTCAAGATCGCTCTTGGCGGCGATATCGTCTCTCTCACTTTAAAAGAGACGAGCCGGATCCCGTCGCTGGAGTCGGATCTAACCGGCCGTCCAGCGATCAAGACCGTGAGGGCAACCACCAAAGGCTTGGATATCAGAGTAGAAACGCCCGAAAAGGCCTTGCCTACCATTCTCGAATCCGCCAATCGCTTAGGTTGCGACATTGAGTTTATTCAATACAACCGCCCTCGGTTAGACGATGTGTTTATCGCGCATACCGGGAGGGCCATCACCGAATCGCCTCCCGAAGTCGAGTCGGCATAAAGGAGTCATGTGGCGCACTATTGGCAAGAGATCAACGCATTGACGATGCGGTGGGTTCGGCGGTTGAGCCGGGAAAAATTCAGCATGCTGTTCACCTTGGTGCAGCCGATGCTGTTCTGGCTGATCTTCTTCGGCAACCTGTTTCAACGGGCCGCGGACATGCAGGTCATGCAGGCGCCGAACTACATCAGCTTCCTCACGGCCGGTGTCGTCGTCATGACGGTCCTGAACAACGGCTTGGCGGGGGCGTCGATCTGCTCTTCGATAAGGAAAACGGGTTCCTCGAACGTTTGATGTCCACGCCGATTCATCGTAGTTCGGTCATCCTGAGCCGCTTTATCTTCGTCATGACGATCACGTCGATGCAGGTCCTCGTGATTCTTGGCGTGTCGTACCTGTTCGGCGTTCATCCCGCGACTGGTATTCTCGGCGTGGCGACGATCTTGCTGATCGGCATGATGTTCGGGATCGGCCTGACGGCCATCTCCATGGCAATGGCCTTCTCCGTGAAAAGTCACGGGGACTTCTTCTCGGTGTTGGGATTTCTTTCGCTGCCGATGATCTTCCTCAGTTCCGCGTTGGTTCCGTTGACGGCGATGCCGGGCTGGATGAGTTTCCTGGCGCAATTCAACCCGATGACCTGGGCGATCGATGCGGTGCGGCCTTTGATTCTGTCCGGCTGGACTGAGGCCTTGCCGCATGTAGGAATGGTGGTCTTGGTCATGCTCGTGTTCGATGCCCTGTGTCTGTACGGCGGAGCCAAGGCATTCCGCCGGGCAATGGGGTAACCTCACCATGAACCCACGAACCATGGATCGCTTGACTGACGGCGGAATCCGTCGGATCATGACCTTCATGCCGCCATATGTTAGGCTGTGAACGGCGGAGAGTCGTAGGAGATGATGCCTGAAAATCAAATTCGTGCGCTTATTCGTCTCCTTTCCGATGAAGACGACCGAATCGTTCGTACCATCAGCGGGAGGCTCATCGATATCGGCCCATCGGCTGTCCCGCTTCTCCAAGAAGCTGAAATCGAACAGCCGGAAATGGCTGATCGAATCGCCTCCGTCCTTGAGGAAATCCGAGGGAGCAAGCTGGAGGATGAACTGGCAAGCCTGGCAGCGCTCTCGGACGAAGCCATGAGTCTGGAAGCCGGCGCCTTCCTGATCGCTCGCTATGCCTATCCCACGCTCGATGTCGCTCGCTATCATGACCAGCTCGATACGATGGCCGACGAAGTGCGAGCACGGATCGGCCATCGAGCCTCCGGAGAAGAAACCATCAACTCACTCAACCGATACCTGTTTACGGAGCAAGGGTTTAAGGGCAACACCAAAAACTACTATGAGGTTGAGAACAGCTACCTCAATTGTGTCATCGATCGGCGAACCGGTATCCCGATCAGCCTGTCGACGGTCTATCTTCTGATCGGACAACGTCTGGCACTCCCGCTGTTCGGCATCGGCATGCCCGGGCATTTCTTGGTGAAGTACGAGTCCGATCGGTACAAGATCTTCGTCGACTGTTTCAACGGCGGAGCCTTGCTGACCGAAAAAAACTGCGCCCGTTTTCTGACCGAGGCAGGATATGGGTTCGACGATAAATATCTGCAGAAAAGCCCGGTTCGAGCGATCCTGTCTCGCATGATCAAGAACCTCTTGGCCATCTACGCCAAATCGGGTGACGGGGGAAAAACCGCTCGCCTGACCACGTTCATCGAAATCCTCGGCGGCGCTCCTCGCGAAGAAGGGCTCTAGCTAGATCCGAATTGTCAGGAGATCCTTCCCCTTCCAAATCTTTCCCCCATACTGATCCCCCGCTTGGGCTTTCACGTCGTACCGATCAGCGATCGGATAGAAATGCGACAGGACGAGTTGGCCGATGCCGGCCTCCTTCGCCACCTGGCCGCACTGTCCGGCGTGCAGATGGGCTGGTCCTGGACGATTGGTCGGAAACGAGCAATCGAGTACGGCAAGATCGGCATCAGTGCACAGCCGGACGAGTGCATCGCAATACTGCGAGTCTCCCGAGTACACCATGGCTTTCCCCCGATACTCGATTCGATAGCCGACGCACGAGAGATCGGGAACGTGGACCATCGGTTTGGGAATGATCCAAGTGTCCCCGATCGAGAAGGGTTTGCCCGACACTTCCTTGAAGACCACGCGGAACGGCGCCGGCGAAAAGCTGGGGAAACTGCGCATGATCGACTGTAAGAGACGGATCGTACCTTTCGGACCGATCAGGGTCATCCCTGGGCGATGGCCCCCTCCGTACTTGGTATAGATCACCGCGTCGAAAAAAAACGTGATAAAGTCGGAAAAGTGGTCCGCGTGAAAATGGGAGAACAAGATGTGCGTGATACGATGCCGATTCACACCGGACTTAATGAGGTTCATCAAGGTGCGTGGGCCAAAATCCAGAAGAATGTTGTGATCCGTGCGCACCAAATATCCGGCTGCAGCGCGGGTCGGATGCACATTGGTACCGGAACCGAGAATGGTCAGACGCATAGACAGATCTGTTATACAGCCAGATGGTTAAGGAGCGACACCAAGCTGATCAAGAATTGTTTGAGCTTCTATCAAGTCAGGGTTGGCGCCTTGCTCATGAAATCGGGAACAGACGGAATGCAAGACCCGTTTAGCGGCATCCAGCCCGTTCAGTTTTCTCAAGAGTCTGGCCATGCTCGTCGCGGCTCTAAGCTCCAGCATTTTCGCATGCTGATCCTGCGCAATCTTCATAGCTTCAGTAAAACACTGCTCCGCCGCAGAGATTGATTGATCGGATTGCTCAAGTAACAGTTCGCCGTTCAATCGAAACAGTTCCGCTTGCCAGCACCGTTCTCCCTGAGTCGTCGCGAGTTCTTGTGCTTCCTGAACAGCCTTCAAACCTTCCCCAATCTGCTTCTTCCGTAAATACACGTCTGCGAGTAACGCCAAGGTGTAGGTGTTGTTGAGACTGGCTTTGGCTCTCTGTGCAACCGAGAGTCCTTCTGCCAATCTTTCAAGACCTGTTTCCTTTCCCTGTTCGGCCAATGCCCAGCCTTGAAAGGACGTTGCCCATGCTAATGGCACCTCAAACGAGTGCTTGGTGGAAAGCATGATTGCTTCTTCGGTTAGAATCAGGGTCCTATTCGTGTCACGGAGCGTAGAACAGACCCATGAAGCGGTCGCCAAAGTAAATGCCAACGTGTACGGGTGTTCCAGTTCCCTTGCCATGGCGATCGCCTCCGTCACCAGCGTTTCGACCTCATCAACCTCTCCCAATATCCATAATGTTCTCGCCAGCATGATTCTTGCGGTGATGCCGGGATCTTGCGTATAGGGGAGGACTTGTGAACGGTGTCTATTGGGATCGTACAGGGACTTTGCAGCAAGCAGATGGATTTTGGCTTCGTCAAACCAGCCAAGAAAGGAATAGGTGGACCCCACACTCTCGTGAGCTCGAATGAGCAGATCTGGATTGTGCCGGTGGGTCGCCCATGCGAGGAGATCTTCCGCCAAGGTGGACGCCTTGGTGAGAGGTCCTCTGACCAGATGGAAGACCCATAATCCCCAAATAGAGAGAAAATATCGCTCGGAACCAGGGTTCTCCTGCGAGAGACTTCTTGCTCTGAGATAATTGTGCTCGATTTCATCGGAGGCATACCCTCGCAACGTCAGCAAAGGAGCGCCGCGCGCGATGAGAAGGTCCAATTCCAGAGCATTACGCTCCAGGCTTTGCGGGAGTGTCTCAAGCAAATGCAAAGTCCGATTAAAATGACTGAGCGCTTCCGCATCCGCAGATCGCGCCGCATCTCTGCGCGCCGCAAGGTGCCAATAATGAACCGCCGAATTGATCACTCCGGCCTGTTCATAGTGATAGGCCAACAACTCCGGTTCCGTTTTGACACGCTCTGCGAATCTACTCTCCAGCGCTTTTGCGATACGGGCATGGAGGAATCGGCGTGATTTTTTGGGCAGCGTGCTATAGGCAGCGTCTTGGATGAGACCGTGTCTAAAAAGATACTTCGCAGCTGGGATATCGCCTTCTTGAAAAATGAGCCCCGATGCTTTCAGTACATGGAGCGCGGTTTTCAACTCTCCCTCGGCGACATCAACGGTTTCCCGTAACAGCTCGTAGCTGAACTCCCGCCCGATCGAGGCCCCTAATTGGACAATTTCCTTGGCGGGACCCAATCGGTCTATCCGTTCCATGAGCAAGGCATGCAGAGAGTCAGGGATGGAGAGGTCCCGTAATGGCGCCTTCAGAGTGAATGAATCTTTCTCTTCGGTCAGCAATCCGGACTCGAGCAAGTTTTTCGTCAACTCTTCGATATAAAGCGGAACACCATCGGTCTTGGCCAGAATCGCTTGCTCCACTTCGAGCGGAAGCGCTTTCCCTCCGGTCAGCGACCCAAGAAGCTCTACGCTATGTCGCCGGGGAAGCCGGCTCAACGTCAGAAACGTCACGTGACTGTAATCCCCCCACACCGGTTTAAAGTCAGGCCGAAAGGCGATGATCAATAACACCCGCATCGGCTGGATGCGGTCGATAATCCTTGTTAGGAGGTCCATCGTTGTCGGATCGAGCCAATGTGCGTCTTCCACGATAAAGAGTGTCGGGCGACGACCTGCCAGTCTTTGGAGTTGCTGCACGAGTGCTTCAAGGGTCATTTCCTTCCGTTTTTCAGACGACACATTCAGTGGCGGGTGCCGGACATCTGTTCGGATCGAGAGCAGGTCCGCCAGTAATGACACCGTGGTCTGGTCGTCGATGCCGTTGTTGAGTGCCAGCGTGTCGAGCTTCTGCAGTTGCATGGGGGGAGTATCCTCACCGATCAGTCCGGCTGCCTGTCGGAGACAATTGATGACCGGATAGAGTGCCGTATTGGTGTGATAAGGCGAACATTGAAATTGAATCGTTTGGTAACGCTCTTCGGCAACTCGATCACGTAGGCTACGAGCAATTCGAGACTTGCCGATGCCGGCCTCACCACAGAGAAGGGCAACCTGCCCTTCACCCTCCACTGCTTCTCGCCAGCGACCTACGAGCAGCGCTGTTTCATGCTCTCGGCCTATGAACTGAGTTAATCGTCCGGATCGATACGATTCGAACCGGCTGGCCGAAGGCTTGCTGCCCAAAACTTGCCAGACCTGTGCCGGCATCGCGAACCCCTTGAGAGAAATCGTTCCCTGATCCGCAAATTCGAACTCGTCTCCGACAAGACGCTTTGTCGCGGAATCGACGAGCAATTGATTCGGCGCCGCCAATCCCTGGAGGCGGGAAGCCAGATTGGGAGTTTCACCGAACACCGACCGCTCCTTGGCGATATCTTGTCCCATAAGTTCTCCCACGATCACGTGGCCGGTCGCGATCCCGATTCGTGCGGCAATTTCAAACGCCTGTTGGGCGAAATATTCGCGAGGAAGGGCCTTGACCAAATCCAGCACGGCCAGTCCGGCATGCACCGCACGCTCTGCATCGTGCTCATGAGCATGGGGGTACCCAAAATACACTAACAGTCCGTCACCCATGTATTTTGCAATATAACCATCGAATCGGCTGATCGCTTGACTGCATGCGTCTAAAAACCGTCGTATGAATTCCTGGAAGTCTTCAGGGTCCAACCGGCCGGCCAGCGCTGTCGAGCCCACAAGGTCACAGAACATAATCGTCAATTGCCGACGTTCTGCTTGATCTCGACTGGAAGAGGACGGCATGGTGTCTTTCGCGGTGGGAATGGCCAGAGTGGTCGCAGTCTCGCCTTCACCGCGGTGTGACAGTTGTGCCATGGCGCGCAAGAGTTGCTTTCGATGGCCAAGCACAATGCCCATCGACACCAAATCGCCATCATTCAGCTCAGGCAAGACGTCCCATGTGATGGCGTTCTGTTCAAACAGCTCTCGATAGCGATCAAGGCCAAGACTCTCCAACCATGCGGCGACGGGATCATTCATGATCAACACCGTCTCAGTTGATCGTTCCACCGTGGATCGATGAGGCGCTGGAGAAGAACTCCGTCTCTCTTGCAGACCGCGATGCCTTCATTGATAATGACCACATGATCAATAGCCCGACGAAGATGCTTCATCAGCCCCTTGTACGAAAAATAGAGTATCGCCTCATCTCCATCGGAATGTCCGTCATCGCATACCTACTCGAAAGAGTGATTCTACGTTCGATCACGCGCGGGAGAACCGGACCTTGATGCCGACGATCAGAACTCGACGTTAACGCCATCGCATTAAATCGAAAAACAGTCCTCCGATCAACAGTGCACCGACGATCCCGAACGTGAGTGGGATCCAATCCGCGGTTGCCGAGGTAGCGGTAAACCCAGAGGCAAGAATACTTGCCGCAGCAGTCAACCCCAGCGCCAGACGCCGTCCCGTCCGACGAACCATATCTTCGAGTGAATCAGCACGAAAATTGACGACCGGCTTTTGGCCCGGTCGGGCACCAATCATGCGCTCAATGGCTTCGATCGTTCGCTCGGCTCGTACTTTCAATTTCTGCGACTGATACACCAGCGCTTTGGGATCGAGCGCGGCCCCCATGCGCTTGATCATGATGCGCGTCAAAAACTTCCCTGCCACGTCATACGGATCGAGTTGTGGGTCAAGATTGGCCGTCGCCAGTTGTACTTGGGCAAGTGCCTTAGCAGCGAGCGTCAACGACGCCGGCAGCGGGACACCATGGCGGAATCCTACCGCGCTCATTTCTTGAAGCAGCGGCCCGATCTGCATCTCAGCCAGAGCCGCTTTGCGGTATTTCGCCATCACTTCGCCGATCTCACTTTGAAACCGTGGTACATCCAGATCGCTGCGATCAAGAGAACCCGTCATCATCAACGTGACATCGCCGAGAAAGACAACATCCTCTTTCCACAGCGCCATCAGCAACAACAAGAGATGCTCACGCACATTGTCATCGACGGCGCCGACCATTCCGAAATCGAGCATGTAGATGCGATCTTTCCACCACATGAGGTTGCCTGGGTGGGGGTCGGCGTGGAAGAAGCCGTCGATGATGATTTGTTTGTAGTAACTCTCCAAGAGCTGGCGAGCCGCTTCGATGCGCTCCTGACCTTCCGGCGCCTGCGCGATCGGAACACCTTGAATTTCTTCCATCACCAAAAGTCGAGCGGTCGACAGCTTGTGGTGTACGACCGGCACGGCCAAACGATCATAGTCTGCGAGAACCGTCCGCATCTGGTCGATGTTGCCGATCTCTTGATGGAAGTCGAGTTCCCGGTGGAGCGATGTGGAGAGGTGCTTGAAAACGGCTTCCATATTCACGACTTGATTGAGGACCGGTCGTTGCCCGACTTTTTGAGCAAATATTTCGAGCAAGGCAAGATCCTGTTCGATGTCGGCTCGGGCCGTCGGTCGTTGCACTTTGATGACCACGCGATCACCGTTCTCGAGTGTGGCCCGGTGGACTTGCGCGATGGTCCCAGCGGCAAGTGGCTTGGGATCAATTGATTCAAACACATCTTCCCACGGCACCCTCAACTCTTGCTCGGAGACCCGAACAACCTCACTCTCGGGCATAGGAGAGACATGACTCTGCAACAGGGTCAGTTCTTCGATGTATTCCGGAGGGAGAGGTCCGGCCGCGTCGACAATACTTGTCCAAGCTTCGAGAAGGTCGGCCCCAGCTCTTCCAACGCCGCGCGTAGGCGCTTGGCCTGCTGACGTTGCGCGGAAGCGTCCGATTGATCCGGTTGGCTGAAGAGTTCCTTGAGACCATGCTTCGCCATCACCGTCGCGATATACACGGCTCGTCCCCCCAGGTGTGGCTCGGGAGTGTGAGGTTCACCCTGGGATTGAAACATTCGCCCTGATTCAGGAATCGGCTCACCCGCAGACGGTAGGGTATTCACAATAATGACGGTGCAATGAGAATTGTGACTGATGCGGTTCGGGACGTTACCAAGCAAGAACTCCTTTCGCCCCGCCATGCCCGAATTACCGACTATTAGGACATCGATGGCTTCGCGCTCGGCGGCACGGACGATTGCCGATGCCGGGTCGGAATCTATGGCGACAAAGGCATGCCCTCGCTCTCCGGCCAGCCGCCTGACAACATGCGCAAGCTCATCATTGGCGGCAGCGGCCCTGGTCTGCTCGGCGGCGCCGTATTCTGTGGTGGTCGGGTGTTGCGGCACGATGACCTGCACCACAAACAACTCTGCCCCGTAGCGGTCGGCGAATTCAGCGGCCCACTGGACGGCGTGATCCGCCGTTTTGGAACGGTCGGTGCCCACCATCACACGTCGTATAGCGCTGTTCTGAGGTTGCTTCTCCATAATCCTTGCCGACCTCACCGACAATGATCGCAAAAGAGTATGACTAGTGCCGCAATTGCATGTCAATTATGTGAGGACGGAAGGGAAGCTCAGAACGTGGAGCAGCGCCGATTCGTTGACGGCCAATCGATCGCGTCCGTATGATCCTTCACCTATGTCGAACCGTCACGAACAAGGGCAGATCAACCCTGCCTTGCTTGTCGTTCTGATCGTGCTTATCGTGACCGCGGTATGGGTGTGGAAACGGCTGTCGGTTGACACACAGGACTACATCGTCGATCAGGCAGTACCAATGGCGGCAATCGCCGTGGCGCTTGCTATCTTATTATTCGTATCAGTGAGAGCGCTCCGTCGCCGCAGTACGAGAACGCGGGAACGAACCAGGCTCCTGACCCTGCTCGAGCACGAATCTGCCTGGGATAAAAGGCTTGAACTTGCTTTTGCCTTGCTTGAACTCAACGAGTACCGAATCGATGGGCTCGAATCAGCCGTCCCTGCTTTGAAGGAGCTGTTTGCCACGACCTTACAACGAGCGCTGGACGACAAACAGCATCACATCAGAGGAATGGCCGCCAGTCATTTGGGGGCATTGCAAGATCTGTCGGTGATTCCACTATTGGTCAAGGCACTGGAGGACGACCATGCCTACGTGCGGTCCTGCGCAGCATTGGGGCTCGGACGACTACGGGCAACCGAAACGCGCGAACGATTGAAGACCGTTATGGAACAGGATTGGGACCAAACCGTCAGAAGTCGGGCGAGAGAAGCGCTGGAGCGGATGAACCAGTAAAAGCCAAAGTCATCGTGAATGGAAGATTAAGTGGGAGCGTCACAATGGCTGCAGAAATTAGGCTGCTGAGTATTGGAGCACATCGACAGAACGATGTCGAATGGCCTTGGATGGATGTTGTACTAACCGCTCAAGATCTTTATACACCTGCGCCTGGAAGCATTTCTCACCACATTGCCCGCAGACTTCTGCCGGCATCTGTTCGATGATCTTGAGGTCGTTACCCCAACGGAAATCCACGCTCGTCAACTGCGCGATCGTTCGATCTCTACAGAAGGAACATGTTGTCATAGGTCATCGCCTCCTTTCCGCGTTCGCCAATCGGACTCCCACTCGGCGACAGACGGTTCATAGGTGGCAACAACAAGAGCTCGTCGTCATCGAGTTTGCCATAAACTACATAAAGCGAAACTCAAGGAATTCTGACCGGCGGTGAGACAGGAGTACAGAGTCAAGTAAGGGGCAATACACATCATGATGGCCGCAAGTCCGATTTCCCGATGGGGCTTACGCATTTGCGTATGCTGTGTAAATGAAACCAGAGCCTTATTTGTTTATCTTTGCATGCAGGTATCTGCGAAGACGGGATTGGAGGCTAGATCGAGTTAGCGCCTTGCAAGTCCATAGTGTGAGCACATGCCACCCCATTCTATGAAGTTCCTTGCGTTGAACAGCATCCCTGTGCATATTCTTGCAGATCTTCAACTTCCAAAACAAAGTGTTAGTAGAAGGCAGTTTCGCTCTGGCACAGCCTTTATGTCCATGCCAAAAACATCCATTCACAAAAATCGCAAGTTTAATACTTGGCAAAACGACATCTGGGGAACCTGGCAACTGTTTCTTATGTCGCTGAAGCTGAAATCCAATCTCCTTTAGCAGACGTACCAAGCGAAGTTCGGGTGAAGTCGATTTCCCCTTTATCCGCGACATAATTTGCGACCGCTTAGCCTTGGTGAAGACATCAGCCACAGTTGACCTACGGACGGACCTTGAAATTACGAGTTGAATGGGCTGGTTAAAGATATTCGAGAAGACGTTCGGCGACTCGCATCGCGAGCAAAGGAGGTACGGCATTTCCAATCTGCTTAGCAATCTCAATCTTGGGTCCCAAGAAGCGAAAGCTATCCGGGAAGCTCTGTAATCGGGCGGCTTCTCTGTGTGTAATAGGCCTGTGTTGATTTGGATGGAGGTAACGTCCCTTTTCCGGCTTAAAGAACTCAGTTCGAATCGTGAACGCCGGCCGATCCCACCACAGACGGCCGAAAAGATCAGTCCCGCCTGATTTCTTCCTTATCCAGCACCGAGGCGTTAAGTTGGGGCGTTTGCTTTGAAGATTGAACCGATTTCCACCCTCTGGAATGCAATGATATCTTTCGAGACTTTCCTTCATAGGTGTACGACCGAAATGTAGATCCATAGGCGGAGAAATTTCTCCGACCCGCATTTCAATCCCAACAGGTGGCGCCAAATCTCTGATGGCTCGCCCAACTGTTTCCCATGGCAATAAACCGTTATCGAAGAGAACTATCGGTTTATTAGGATCTGAGTGCGTCGGTGTAGGCAATGGCACACGACCAACACGACTAGCTATTATGATTGCGCGCTTTCTTCGCTGCGGCACCCCATAATCAGCTGCATTCAGAATGCCGGCTGTAATGAAGTAGCCCTTCGATTCTGCATTCTTCTTGATATCTATGTATTCATCGGATGCTAACAGTTCGGGTACATTTTCCATTATGAATGCTGTTGGATCCACACGACGCACAACTTCCATGAAAGCTCGCCACAGCTGTTTCCTCGGATCTCCCTCACGCTGTTTGTTGAGTAGGCTGAAACCCTGGCAAGGAGGCCCACCGATTACGATTTCTGCTTCAGGCAGTCTAAAAGATTTGTTTTCGAGTATGTCATTGATGTCACCATGCATGCAGTGGTCGCTAAAATTCGCATTGTACGTTTTGGCCGCGTATGCATTGAAGTCATTGGCAAAGACAGGCTCGAATCTTCCCGTTCGAGTGAAACCTAATGTGAATCCGCCAGCCCCTGCAAAAAGATCTATTAAACGATACTTTCTCTTCGTATAAGCCGGAGAGCTTTCTGAAGCAAAGGAATGGCGGAGCAAACCATAAGACAGCTCAGGATAACGGCGGAGAATAGTAGCGATGTCTTTAGGGATCGATGTTTGACGCTTAGTACGCCGCGCTCTGGCCATCTTTAGCAGCGAACCCGAGAGAGTATTGGGAGAACGGTTTACAAGTTAGTCGAGACAGTATATTGAGTTGATTTCTAAAGTCAACCACAATATATAGATGTTTGCTATGAGAATCTCCAAAAATGCCTCGTAGATCGAGGCAGGGCGAATTAGAGACTTTACGAAAGCAGCTAGTTGACCTTCTAGTCAACTTCAAGGTTGAACTCCGCTCTCCCAATCTTCGTGTAAAAGTGCTTGCGCTAATACCGGCCTTTCACCTTCTGAGGGACCTCGGCAGCTCCTTAGTACCCAGAGAGCAAGCCGCCTCAGCCAGAAGCCGTATGCTTTTTTACCTGCGGAAGTATCCAAAAATGGTGGTCAAAGGGGATGAGCTCATGGTTGTTGCTGGGATCAATGATTGGCCTCGGAGGGTGCGAGAACTCCGTGTTGAGCAAGGATGGTCGATAATTAATGGCTTAACCGCTGCAGAGATGCACCAGGAAGAGGAATTTCCTTTACCATCGGTCGAGGCTTCACAGCTAGGATCGGACGATTACATTCTCCTTGATCAAGAGCAAGACAGGGAGGCGGCTCACCGTTGGAACTTGGCGAACGAAATTCGAAGGCTAAGGCTTGGCGTAAGGGATAAGATCCTTGCCTTTCTAAGGGCAAACATAGGCAGACCTGTTACCGGTGAGGAACTTAGGTACGTTGCGAACGACCGAACTGAGTGGGCGAGAAGAGTTCGGGAGCTTAGGACCGAGCAGGGCTGGCCGGTTGTAACGCAAAATACCGGGCGCCCCGATCTCAAAGTGGGTAGCTATGTCCTGGAATCAGATCGTCAAGGTCCCGCCCATGATCGTGCAATAGCCGACTCGGTACGCCGCCAAGTCCTTCGCCGCGACGACTATCGCTGTACGAATTGTGACTGGGATCATGATCTTTGGAATAAGTCTGACCCTAGGCACTTGGAGCTTCACCACAAAATTCATCATGTAAAAGGTGGAAAGAACACTGTGGACAACCTCATCACGCTCTGCAATGTATGTCATGATCGAGTCCACAAGCAGGAGAAAGAGGAAGGACCAACTTAGCCCTCGATTGACTGCCAGCGGCGACCGGAACATAAAACCGGACAATTCTATATTGGGAGAAAGCGGCATTTCTATTTGGGCTTGGCATTGGCTTCAGCATCGCTTGCGCCCCGACTGGAACGAGGGTATCCTGAAATCCTCAACCGGTCGCCAAGGAGGTGTCATGGCCCCCCTGCAACAAACCATTAAAGCTGTGATTCGCGCCGGTGACGAGGTCGGCTATGTCGCGGAGTGTCTGGAAATTGCTGTCGTTACGCAAGGGCGGACGCTGGATGAAACGGTCAAGCATCTTCAAGAAGCCACTGCCCTGCATCTGGAGGGAGAGCACCCGGCCGATTTTGGGTTGAGAGAGAAACCCACCTTGGTGCTGACCATGGAGCATGGATCCAGCCCATGCCCAAGCTTCGTAGACTCGCCGGTCGCGAAGTCCTGAGCATCCTTCAAGGCTTCGGTTTCCAGCAAGCCTCCCAGCGAGGAAGCCATATCAAGCTCGTCCGTGAGGTCGCAGGAGCGCGTCAGGTGTTGACGGTTCCCTTTCATACCGAAATAGACCCTGGAACTTTACGCGCCATTTTTCGCCAAGCCAGTCGCTTCATTGCAGAACAAGACCTTCGCCCACACTTCTACACGTCATAAGGCCCGAGCCGTGCAGAGTGACCAGCAAAAGGTCAGGAACCATTCTTGAAGTTTTCATTGACGATGAGAGGATAATCGAATTCACCAATGGGACGGTTGGCCGGTTTCTGGCATCGTGAAATCGTTCAGTGGCTAAACGCCCTCGGGTTTCAGTTCGACCGACAGGCTGCCGGTAGTCCTGAGATCTGGTTTCACCCTTCGGGCTGCGCCTAAACCCACTCAATCACTGCTATCTCAGGCCGGCAGTTCAATCGAAATGGAAGGAAGGACCAACCTACTCCTCGATTGACGTACAGCCTGTGTGGGCCGGATTCATGCCAACCGGCCACGCGGCCATTGCATCCAGGAGGAAGCCAGAAGGTGGGTATTCCCGGCACCCTCCACTGCCCGCCATGACTGTGTCCGCAAAGGATCAAGTCAATGGCATGATGCGGCTCGACATAATCGAGGATGTTGGGAGCATGTGCCAACAGCAACGTAAAGCGAGAGTCGGCTCGAGGCGGGACACATCCAAGGTCCGCGCGATGAAGCGATGGATCATCGACGCCGACGATCGCCAGCTCTCCCCTGCCCGTTGAAACGACGGTACTTTGGTTCACCAGCAACGTGATCTTGTGCCGGTCAGCCAGTTCAGAAAACTGTGACACAGGCACTCCGCTATAATGGTCGTGATTGCCCAATGTCATGTACAGGGGCGCGATGGCGCGTAGCTGGTCGAGGAATCGAAAGAGGTGGGGCAGACCTTCCGGTACGTTGAGCAGGTCTCCGGTAATGAAAATCCAATTAGGGTGAAGTTTCCTCACGGATTCGATGATACGATCATGCCTCGGATAATATCGGTCTAGGTGCAGGTCCGTGAGATGGACTGCGCGGCAACCGGCAAGGGGCGAATGTGGTTGGGTGAGGACGGAAACGTCGTGATCCGACAAACCCCATTCCCAATGAGGAACCAGGCTGAACGCCCGATAGAGCGGCTCGCTTAAGCAAGAGCCGATAAACGATCGTGCGCGATCAGGCCATGACACCGTCCGTCGCCTGCTCATTCCGCGACCTGTCGTTTGCCTGATCGTGTCCGCATAGGCGAGAAAAGTATACCATGGGCTTGTTTCTCACCAGATTTGACGACACATTTCCACGGACAGCCGTCATTCCGACGAAAGGTAACCTGTGATGCAGCTGATCGATCCCTTCCTCACCGGTAACCTGCCTGGAATCGGGGGACAAATCCGCACCGTGCCCGAAGACTTTCACGTTGACGAACGGCCACTCTATCTTCCTTGCGGGGAAGGCGAACATCTGTACGTGACCATCACGAAACGTGGCCTGTCCACGCCGGATCTGGTCCGTTCGACTCTCTTCTACCCTAGGTGTGAAAGCGCAGGCCATCGGCGTGGCGGGCCTGAAGGACGCGCGAGCCGTCACGACTCAGATGGTGTCCTTGCAAGGAATCCACCCCGAACAAATCTCTCGCCTCACAATCGATGACGCGATCCTCAACGTGCAGATCCTCGGGCGCCATCGTAATCGGCTACGAACCGGCCACCACTCCGGCAATCGCTTCCGTGTAGTCATCCGCCATGTCGCCGATCACGCGGTCGAAACCCTGCCGGCTGTCCTTCAACAACTGTGCGCACGCGGCGTGCCCAACTACTTCGGCCCTCAGCGGCAAGGGAAGGACGGCGAGAACTATCGCGTCGGCGCTCTATTGCTGCACGATGCACGGCGGCGTGAGAAGATGAGCCGGGCCACCCGCATTTGGTATCTCAACTCCTACCAATCATTCTTGTTCAATCGGATACTTGCACGAAGAATCGACCGTCTCGATAAGGTCATCGTCGGTGATTGGGCCATGAAGTCGGATAATGGCGCCTGTTTCATGGTCGAGGATGCCGAGAAGGAACAGCCGCGAGCGGATCGTTTCGAAATCAGCCCAACAGGCATCCTCTTTGGTTCGCGGGTATCCTGGGCAAACGACGAGCCTGGTCGAATCGAGGAAGCCATCCTCGCCGAAGCAGGTGCCACGAAGGAAACCCTCGTCGCCGCCGCGAAGGCTTGCGGATTTCGTGGCGAGCGCAGAGCGCTTCGCATTCCCCTCGCTGAACTGGAATGGTCGCTTAGCGACGGTGCCCTCAGGCTCTCTTTCAGTTTACCTCCCGGCGCCTACGCCACAAGCGTACTCCGAGAACTGATGAAAGTATCTTCCACGAACTCTTAGTTCCTCCCATTTTCTTTCTCCTGCCATTGCGAGTGATACAATATGGTCACATTCAGTGAGTGCCGCGATGAACCACTACCAAGAAAGCGTGTACCTTCAAGGGCACATCATCGACTCTCTCGTGCTTGCTAAGGTGCTCGATCTCATTCTGATGATGGGGGGAACCTTCGACCTGGAGGACGTTCACATCGGCAAGACCAGGGAGGAAGCGTCTCATGCCCGTATTAGGATCCGAACCGCCTCGAGAGCGCTCTTAGACGACATTCTGAGGAAGATTCAACCACACGGCGCTTCGATCGAACGTGAGACCGATTGCCGGACCGATAGGGCGCCCGCCGACGGAGTGTTACCCGATGATTTCTACGCCACGACGCATTTGCCCACCCAGATCCGGCTCAACGATCGATGGCTGGACGTGGATCGAATCGAGATGGACCTCGCGATCGCGGTCAACGAGGCAGGTTCCGTCGCCCAGGCCGTGCCGATGGGTGAAGTTCGTCAAGGAGACCAGATCGTGGTCGGTCGAGAAGGTGTGCGCGTCATACCGCTGCAGCGTCCGCAAGAGCGAGATGTATTTGGCTTCATGGAGTCTCAAGTCTCGGCTGAACGACCCCATGGCCATATCATCGCCGACATCGCCACTCGGATGCGTCAATTGAGAGAGCGCCGCAGGCAGAGACAGACAGACTCGCACGTCTTGCTGTCCGGTGGACCGGCCATCATTCATGCCGGAGGACGAGAGGCCCTGACCTGGCTGATCGAACAGGGATTTATTCATATACTGTTTTGCGGGAATGCGCTGGCTGCGCATGACATGGAAGCCGATCTATTCGGCACGTCGCTCGGCTACGGGCTCACAGCAGGACGCGCAGTCCCGCATGGGCATGAACACCATTTGAGGACCATTAACCGGATTCGTTCGATCGGCAGCATTGAAGCAGCCGTTACTTCAGGGGTCATCAAACAGGGAATCATGGCGGCTTGTATCCGGCAAGGGATACCGATGGTCATATCCGGAACGATTCGTGATGACGGTCCCTTGCCCGGAGTGATCACGGATTCCGTTCTGGCACAACACGCGATGCGCGCCTTGATCCCCGGTGTCGGGCTGGCTCTGCTCGTCGCCTCGACCCTACATTCCGTGGCGACGGGCAATCTTCTACCGGCCACCGTTCCTACCGTCTGTGTGGACGTGAACCCATCGGTCCCGACCAAGCTGGCCGACCGTGGGAGCTTTCAGGCGGTCGGCCTCGTCATGGATGCGGCATCATTCCTGTCGGAACTCGCCAGGCTGTTGGGGAGGTCGACATGAGCCGCCTCCTCGTCTGTCCTCCGGATTTTTTCGGGATTGAGTATGAGATCAATCCCTGGATGCGCCTTACCAATCGCGTGGATCACGGGCAAGCGGTGCGACAGTGGCATGAATTGATGGGCGTGCTTGAAAAGGACCTTGGCGTCGTTCTTGAACGAATGCCTCCCATTGCTGGGTTACCCGATCTCGTATTTACGGCCAATGCCGGCATCGTGGTTGGACAGACCGCCGTCGTGAGTCGCTTCCGGTATCCTGAACGGCAACGAGAAGAAGCTCACTTTGAGAATTGGTTTCGCAGGCATGGCTATGAGGTGATGACGGGAAAAGCAGGGTTTCATTTTGAAGGCGCGGGAGATCTCCTGGGCTTCCCGGAATACTGGTTCGGTGGATATCGACAGCGATCGGATATCCGCGTCTTCCCAATCCTCAGTGAGCATTTTCACCGAGAAATTATTCCGCTTGAGCTCGTCGACAGCCGTTTCTACCATCTGGATACCTGCTTCTGTCCTTTGAGCGGCGGCGAGCTCCTGTATTTCCCCGCAGCCTTTGATCACTACGGCCGGACCGCGATTGCCGAACGTGTTCCGGATAAGCTGCGTCTCACCGTTCCGGAAGATGAAGCCGTGAAGTTCGCCTGCAATGCCGTCTGCGTCGGGAAACACGTCGTCCTCCCTGCCGGATGTCCCACGACTCAAGCTTGGCTCCGCATACGAGGGTATGACACCCACCTGGTTCAGCTCGATGAATTCATGAAATCCGGTGGGTCGGCCAAGTGCCTCACTCTGGCGCTGGACTGAGCGAATTCATCGGTCAACGGTCACTCGTCGAGAGGATCGACATGGCTTTTTACAAATGACCCATGACAAATGACTATTGACCATCATCTTTTTTTCTAAAGAGAAACGCGCCATACATACCGGCAATCGCAATCGTGACGAGTTCAATCGTCAGGAGCATACGGCTCACGACAGCTTCAGGGGCAGGAGGAGAGAGGATGAAATACATGCCGAGAAACTCCGGCGTCTGCGTCGGCGGGGTCTCCCATGGAGGGAATAATACGGCCAGAATCAGAACGACAACCATCCCATAGAGCACCGTGAGATTGAGTTGATGCGGCGCCGAGGTCGTATGGCATTGAGAATCCTGCGGGCTCTCCGACCGACCGTCGAGCCGCCGACCGCATTGGATACAGAAACGGTTGATCTCCGGTTGTGACCGGCTACAGGCAGGGCAAAACTGCATGGAGAATATTACCGGTGATTTGCCTGGGCATGCAAACTCAAATCCTGACGAATGAGCCTCGGCTTCCTTCAAATCCTACCTTCACAGCCTAGTCCGCCTTCATTGACAGGGCTTTGACGCCTTCCTATAATCCGCCGTCCTGAAATGGATGGATGATGATTTCGCCATGAGGCTGAATCGCTTATGCCGACCACGATCAGCAAGATCGGCGTTATTGGAGCCGGAGCCTGGGGCACAGCCCTGGCAAAACATCTGGCCGAGAAGGGTCTGGAGGTTCGTCTCTGGGCCTATGAGCACGATGTCGCCAACGCCATCAATTCCTCGCACGAAAATTCGGTCTTCCTCAAGAACGTCCTGCTTCCTCCAGGTTTGACGGCCACTTCCTCGCTTGTTGAAGCGGTAAAGAGCCGCGACGGAGTTCTATTTGCCGTTCCGTCGCACCTCACACGATCCGTGTTGCATCAATTGGCACCCTGCGTCTCCGGTTCCCTGCCGTTCGTGTGCGCAACCAAGGGCATAGAGGAAACCACGGCCAAGCTGATGACCCAGGTCATGGAAGACGAGTTGCCGCCGTCCATGCACCGCTCTCTCATGGTGCTTTCCGGACCAAGTTTTGCGTCGGAATTCGGTGCCGGTAAACCGACGGCCGTCTGTCTCGCCGGCACCGATGAACCATTGGTGCAGCGGTTTCAACGTGCGTTGATGACGCCTGCATTTCGGGTGTACGCGGACACAGACGTCATCGGCGTTCAACTCGGCGGTGCCTTAAAGAATGTTATGGCGCTTGCTGCCGGTGTGATCGACGGTCTTGATCTCGGACTCAATGCCCGTGCCGCGCTCATTACCCGAGGTCTGGCTGAAATCATCCGGCTGGGTACGGCAATGGGAGCCGATCCTCGCACGTTCTATGGACTTTCCGGTATCGGCGATCTGGTGCTGACCTGTACGGGCGCACTGAGCCGAAACCATTCGGTAGGCGTTCGGCTCGGCAAGGGAGAACGGTTGGAGACGATATTGGCCGGAATGCAGGCTGTGGCAGAAGGCGTTCGAACGGCGCGGGCGGCACTCATGTTGGCCCGTCACTATCAGGTCGATATGCCGATCATACAAGAGATCAACGCCGTCCTGTATGATGATAAACCCTGTCGAAAAGCCGTCAGTGATTTGATGGAGCGGGAGGCAAAACCAGAGAAAGGATGGGCATGAATCCGCAAGGACTCGAACGGCTGTTACAGCAAGTCCGTCAAGGAGATGTTACGGTGGAACAGGCGCTTCAACGCCTGCGGTCATTGCCTTTTGAGGATCTGGGCTTTGCGTCGCTCGATCATCATCGATCGCTGCGACAAGGGTTCCCCGAGGTAGTCTTGTGTGAAGGGAAGACCACGGCGCAGGTCATCGCCATCGCTCGGGCACTCATCAGGAAACAGGGTCCGTTTCTTGCGACTCGTACCGACCCATCGGTCGCGCGTGCCATTCGCCGTCTGGATCGGCGAGCACGGTACTATCCCGATGCGCGTATTGTGGCGATTCGCGCCTCCAGACAGAAGCCCCATGGGCATATACTCGTGGTCACCGCGGGAACTGCGGACGTGCCCGTGGCGGAAGAAGCCCGTGTGACCGCAGAAGTGATGGGAAGCCACGTCGAAAGACTGTACGATGTCGGTGTCGCAGGTATCCATCGGTTGCTCGGAAAAAAAGATCGGCTGTTCGATGCGCAGGTCGTGATCGTCGTCGCCGGTATGGACGGCGTCCTGCCGAGTGTGGTGGGAGGCTTGGTCCAGTGCCCGGTCATTGCCGTACCGACCAGCCGAGGGTATGGTGCGAGTTTCGGCGGAGTCGCTGCGCTGCTGACGATGCTCAATTCCTGCGCAGCGGGTGTGGGAGTGATGAACATCGACAACGGATTCGGCGCGGCCTGCCTTGCGCATCGAATCAATATGCTGGGTGCCAAGTCATTGGTCATCGGTCATTCGTCATTCAAGAGAACCGTTTCAAAGTGACCATTGACCAGTGACTATTGATTCGCTCAGCGTACTTCCAGTATGCCCCGCTTCGGCCAAGCGACCATCACAGTGCGTAACCCCTTTTCTCCGTTTGCCAACAATTTTGTCCGCACTTCATATGAATAGGTGCCAGCCTCGGCGGGTTGCTTACGATGATCCTGCCCATCCCAAGCAAGGTCAATGGACACCTTCGATCGTTCCATCCCCCCATTTCCCGCTGGGATGAGAACACGCTGCCGATGCGTGAGAAATCGGATCGAGTTCTTCGAAGGAGAACTAATCAGCGATGTCACCTCCAAAATAGCGGATCCATCCACTTCTCGCGGAAGTTGTACCGTGACGGAAAACTGAAGAGGCCCGTTTCCCAGGGTATACGGTGTCGGCGCAATGTTGAGTTCGACAATTTTGAGCTCAGGCTCGGGCCTGGGAACGCGCGAGGGCTTCACCTTTGAAAGACCGTCTGCCGGGAAGAATGCGGCCAGACAACCACAAAGGGCGAGCAACCCGAGTAGGGCTTTCGGAGGATGTCGGTTGTGTGAAGCCTTCAACGAAAACACTGAAACTACTTTCATGGTAGAAGACGCGTCCGCCACGATGCGCGGTCAATGCAACTCAACCGCACTGTTAGGGGGATAACACAGCATCCTCGAGCTGTCAACGAAGCGTGGATAATGAACCAACGATTGCCGTTCGGCAATACGTTTGGGTAAGATGTCCGGTCATTTTACGTGGAGCGAGGGAGGAACTCGGTGGGTCGGCATTTACACTTCGATTGTTTCTCCGGGGTCAGTGGAGACATGATCCTCGGCGCGTTGGTGAGCGTCGGGCTTTCATGGACAGACTTGATGAACGGACTCAAACGCCTACAGCTCAGCGGTTACCGACTGCGGAAGCGTGAGGTGCATCGTGGCGCGCTCCCGGCGATAAAGGTCGACGTGATCGTGCAACAGGGGTTCCAACGACCGCTGACGCTCTCTCGTATCCGAAAGATCCTTGCCGGCAGCACGCTACCCGGCCCGGTCAAGGAACGTAGTCGATCGGTCTTCGATCGACTGGCTGAAGCAGAAGGGGTGGCGCATGGCGTCGATCCCAAGGATGTTCACTTTCATGAAGTGGGGGTGGTGGATTCGTTTATCGATGTCGTCGGAGGCGTGCTGGGTTGCTATCTTTTGAGCGCCACCCGCATCACATCGTCTCCCATCAATGTCGGGCCGGTTCCATTCAGACCTCACATGGGCTCTTACCGGTTCCAGGACCCGCTGTCGCGGTGCTGGCGAAGGGAATCCCGATCTACGCCGACGGCCCACGCTGCGAGCTCGCCACTCCTACCGGGGTTGCGCTGCTCAGGACATTGGCATCGGAATTCGGCCCTCTGTCGGCCATGAAAAGTATGGCGGTAGGCTATGGGGCCGGCGACCGCAATCCAGACGAGTGGCCCAATGTCTTGCGCGTGTTTTCTGGAGGAAGAGTCCGCCTCGGAGGCGCGTCAGACCGAGCGAATGTCACACATTGAAACGAATCTCGACGACCTCAGTCCACAGATCTATGAATACGTCATGGAACAACTCTTTCAGGTCGGTGCTGTCGATGTCGCGCTGGTTCCTGTCGTCATGAAGAAAAGTCGACCAGGAGTCATGCTGAGCTGCCTGGCCGCTGAAGATCGGATGGATGCCGTGCTCGAAGTCCTCTTTCAGGAAACGACCACGCTCGGAGTACGTCTTCACGAGGTACGCCGACATGTTCTTCCCCGACGAATCGTCCCTGTCACGACCCAAGGCGGAGTCGTTCGCATGAAAGTTGCCGAGGTCGGCGCCGAATGGGACAAAGCCGCCCCCGAATACGAGGACTGCAAGGCCATCGCAAAACGAACCGGTCGCCCCCTGAAGACGGTTATGGAGGAAGCATTGCGGATCTATCGACGAGGAGTCCCGAAAAGCAGAATGATACACGTGCGAGGCAGAGCATGACCATTCTGTACTACGTTCTCCTCTTTGTCGTTTCCGTTGCGGTCACGCTAGGTGGCTGCGCGATCTTTACCAATGCCATTGAATGGCTGGGCAAACGGCTGGGTATCTCCGAGGGTGCCGTCGGCAGCGTCTTTGCCGCAATCGGCACAACCTTGCCTGAAACCTCAATCCCGATCATTGCGATTTTCTTCGGCGAAAGCCGTGAAGAGGTTGAGGTCGGCTTGGGTGCCATCTTGGGCGCGCCGTTCATGCTCAGCACGCTGGTGTTGCCCATATTGGCCGTTCTTCTGTTGCTCTATGCACGAGCCGGCAAGCGGACTGCGCGATTTCATCTCAACTATCGGGAAGTCCTGACGGACCTTACGTTTTTTATGATCGGATATTTTATCGCCTTGGGTTGCGTCTTCGTGCCCTCCAGGCTCATCCACCTCATGGCGGCCGTCATATTGATCTGTTTGTATATTTACTACATGAAACTCAAATTCGCACCGGCCGGCGGTGAAGAAGGCGGTGAGTTGGAGCCGCTGATTTTCGACAAGACGGCCGCCATACCGTCGTATGTCATGATCGGATTTCAAGCCCTCTTGGGTTTAGGTGGACTGATATTGGGCGCCCATTTGTTTGTCATGGCTGCAGAATCGATGGCCGGTTTATTCGCCATGTCGCCGTTGATATTGGCGCTGCTCATCGCCCCGCTTGCCACCGAGCTGCCGGAGATGTCCAACAGCTTTCTCTGGCTCTATCGCAAGAAAGACCGGCTCGCCGTGGCTAATGTCACAGGAGCCATGGTGTTTCAAGGCACGTTCCCGGTCTCTCTGGGGTTGATCGGAACCGAATGGTCGATTGCACCATCGGCATTGACCACCATGATCTTGGCCGTGCAGGCGGTGGGACTCTGCCTCTTGCAGATTCTGATCGGAGGTCAGTGGCGGCCGTGGCTACTCGCCGCCGGTGCTGTATTCTATATCGGCTATACGATTCATCTCTATGTCAACTGACAGGATGCTGAAAAAGTCCGGCGGCGGCGTTCTCGCATCGCTCAGAGGTTCAACGTACCGAATCGTACGCCTCACCGCTTCGCTCGCTGCGGCCTTGCTGGACAGCCTTTTTGAGCATCCTGAAGTTGTTCGGCGTTAATACATTATGGGAAATTCCAGCCATATTGTTAAACAGCAACGAGTCTCTCCGCAGACTACTAAGTCGCGGTCAGCTCGCAAACGTTCCGCCTCTCCCCGCCTCCCCTTGCTGGGAATCACGATGGGAGACCCCGCCGGTATCGGCCCGGAAGTGATCGCCAAGGCTCTGTCTGTAGCTCACGTGCACAGCGTTTGCCGACCGATCGTCATCGGATCGCTTCCCGTCATGGAGCGGGCGATCAAGGCCCTCAAGCTCAACCTGAGAGTCCTCCGCGTCGACGGTCATGAAACGACGGCGCCGCGCCGAGGAACGGTGGCCGTACTGGATCCACTCGATGCACCATTGCGGACGTTCAAGCTCGGTATTGCGGCAGCAGAGACCGGTGCGGCTTCAGTCGCTTTTATCAAGAAAGCTGTCGAACTGGCTCAGATCGGCTGTATCGAGGGAATGGTGACGGCGCCCATCAACAAGGAAGCCATCAATATGGCCGGCTGCCGATACCCGGGCCATACCGAATTGTTGGCCGACCTCACTCACGCGAACGAGTCAGGCATGATGATCGTGGGCGGGCCGTTACGGATCATGTTCGTCACAACACACGTCGCGATCAGAGACCTCTCGTTGTTGTTGACTCAAGCAAAGATTGAAAAAGCGATCCGCTTGGCTCAATCGGCGTTGACGAGACTGTTCGGCATCAAACGTCCCAGGATAGGAGTGGCTGCCCTCAATCCCCATGCCGGTGAGCATGGATTGTTCGGCGACGAGGAAACCCGCATGATTCTTCCAGCAGCCCGCGCAATGCAGCAGGAAGGCATCCTGGCAAGTGATCCTCTACCGGCGGACACCCTATTCGGGAAAGCCGTGAAAGGGTCATTTGACGGTGTCGTCGCCCTCTATCACGATCAGGGCCTCATCCCCCTGAAGCTTGTCGCTTTCGGCACGTGCGTCAATCTCACCGTGGGCTTGCCCATCATCCGCACTTCAGTGGACCATGGAACGGCTTTTGATATCGTCGGAAAGGGCGTCGCCGATCCCGGAAGTCTGATTGAGGCCATCAAGCTGGCGGCCAAGATCGCTCAGAATAGAACAGCGGTAACTTCCAGCCAAGAAGGGACGGGCCGGACATGTTGCCTGATACGTCGGAGGGGCTTACCGTGGTCCGGCAGCAGATCGATGAATTGGAGTCTCTCAAGAAACAGACCCTTCAAGATCTGAACACGATCGCCGGGACGGAACGAATCGCACAATGGAAAGTGCGCAGCGTGGCGCTGATCACCGATGCCGTCGGCCCGCTGGAAGGACAGGCGATCGCTCGTATCCAACCGGGCCCCTCGTTCACCAACGACCTGGTCGAAGAGTTTACGGATCTCGTGGAATGTTATCGCTCGCCGTTGATAATACTCGCCAAGCGATTGGCAGCCCAGGCTCCCCCAACTGGGAGTTGACGGGTGGACTCCCCTCTCCCCCCTGCAGCGATCAAACGCCTTGGGCAGAATTTTCTCGTCGACCCCAACATTGTCCGAAAAATCGTCGCGCTGGCTGAACTGACCTCGACCGATACCGTTTTGGAAATCGGGCCCGGACGCGGCATCCTCACTGAAGCGCTTTGTCGTGCTACCGGACGCGTGACGGCAATCGAGGTCGATCCGCGGCTCCATGCTTACCTTGCTGAACGACAGCCCCAGTTGTCGAATCTCACGCTCGTCCTCGACGATGCGATGACCTATCCGATCGACCACCTTCCGATCGATACCATCGTCGTCGCCAATCTTCCCTATTATTTGTCCACTCCTCTCCTCTTCCGGCTTCTCGATCAGCGCGACCATTTTCCCCGCATGATTCTCATGCTGCAAAATGAGGTCGCCGATCGATTGGTCGCGGAACCGGACAGTTCCGACTACGGAGTGCTTTCGGTCATGGCGCAGTATGCGGCAGAAATCACGAAAGCGTTCCGAGTCTCTGGTCAGTGCTTCCGACCAAGACCGGAAGTCGGCTCGGCTGTGGTTCTGCTGAAGACCAAGCATCAGCGATCGCTGAGCCAGGAGGAAGAGCCCAAATTTGCCGCACTGGTGAAAGCCGCCTTTGCGCACCGCCGTAAAACGCTGGTCAATTCGCTGAAAGATCAGGGGTACGAGCAGAAGTCGGTCGCAGCAGCATTGGCGTCCCTCAATCTCTCTCCCTCCACCCGCGCGGAAGTCCTTTCCATCGAGCAATTTATCGAACTGAGTCGCCGCATATATGGGACGGGCTTCTCGGGTCTCCCCTAATCCCGGATTCCGCAGTTGATCCCGTTCCATCTCATCATTCCCGCGTGTTTCAAGCGGGAATTCAGCAAATCTGGAACGACTGGATGCCCGCTTCAGCGGGCATGACCCGGGCTGGAATTCGAATTGATCTGAGATCGTGCTATACGGGAACCAGTGATGATTGGAAAGCCGACACTGTGCGTGCTCGCTACGCGGGTCGCATGTGGATTTTGAAAATTACACGACGGCTCTTATCGCGGTCCAGGAGTCCGGCATCGTTCCGTAGAAGGTCCTGCTTCCCTCGCCCGTTCGCGGTCGCCTTTTGCAAGAAGCATTCATAGGCCCAAGGAAGCTTCTCGCGAATCACTTCCAAGCTTTTCGCCAACACCGCAAAAGAACGGTCCTGACTGAGTCTCAAATTGCGTATATCGTCCCCCAGATCGTCGGTGTACCCTTCAATGACAAACGCTTCCACTTCTTGACCACCAGATTGACAAGCGATTGAGGCGTAGTGAGGCATGGCCTCGGACAAGAAGGTTTCAGCGGCAGGGAGCAGCGTGCTCTTTCCAAACTCAAAGTTGATCGCCGCATCCGGCACCGTGATGGTGTGGACGCTCGGCCTTTTGGTTTCCAGTGGCGAAGGACTTGGATCAAAGCTCGGCGTCATGTCTGTCGGTGTGGCACGGCTCCCGGCTGGATCGGCATTTCCATCATGGACGCGAGTCACATAGGCCACGAGCAAGAGAATGAAGATGACGGCGAGCGAGGTCATCAGATCTGCAATTCCGCTCGTCACCACAGCTGAGTTGTCACGAGAGTCCTGTGCGAAGATGGACTTCATCCCCTTCGTTCCCTCCTTGCCCTTCCTAGATCGCGATCGTTATTCGTCGGACGTACTGGTTCTGTGGTTGCAGCCGTATTGCTCCTGAGTTCCTGAAACATCGTTTCGATCTCTGATTGAGACAGCTGCACCGATGAGCATTGTTGCTTAATGGAACGGTTGAGATCGTGAATGGCTTCCAGCAAGGGATTCATCATGGGCCTTAACGCCCGCTGGACCTCCTGGCCGATCTCCTCTGGCAAATCATCAAGCTTCATCGGCGAATGTTTGGAATTCAGAGCCGTGAGCGCTTGTGCGGCGGAGTTCAGTGCTGCGACGGTTGATCCGAGGCGTTGCTGCACGGCCTCTACAAGCTGATGCGCAGCATCGTTTCGAACGGGAGCGACTATGGTAGTGGGCGGTCCGTTCTGCGATGAGGAAACCTGGACAGATCGATCTGCAGCCTTTTGAGGAAACATTTCGTCCAGAAGAGCAACACACTCCCGATGTCGGTTGTCCAGCCGATGCCAGAGAGAATTTTCGAGGAGAGTGAACGCATTGGCGCACGCCAAGCCGACGATGGATGTGACGAACTTTCCTGAAAGCCCATTGATAAGCCCTTGAATTCCATCGATCTCCGATCCATTCGCATGGAGCTTGCTGAGCCCGATCAAAATAGCAAGGAAGGTAAACATTAAACCCATACCCGTCATGAAGGCGGGAAGCTGCCGGTAAAAACGGACATTGAGGTGGGCGGCGCAGAGAGATTCGAACGAGAAAAACTCACTTGCGGAGCGCTGACTGTGAACTGTCGGCTCAAGAAACCAGGCTGATTGCTCTACCGCCAGTGTCTTGCGATATGAAAGCCAGTCTCTGGCAAAAGCCTGCTCCGACCGTACCGCGCGATCCAGTGCCTGCAGGTCGTCAAGATCGCGTCGCGTTTCCGGCGATTCAGCAAGATTCGTCCGTCTTTTCGCCAAAGCCGGGATGACAAGCCAGTCCTTGGAAACCTGTCGCCGTGCTAGGATCAGCGGCGCGACGGACGACTGGAACCGCGAAAGAGTCCGTTGAATGTGTAACAGACCTCGGATGAGCACCGCACTATGCCAAAGACAAAGGGTGAGGATAGCCGCAGCACCGATCCAGCTAAGCAGAGGACTTTGAAGCCCGCCGACAACCGCCACGTCGCGAGTGAGCACATGCCAAAGGACGCCGAGCGAATCCAACTCCTCCATCGGACGAACCTCATTGGGGGTCAAGCGTTATGCTCAGCAATGAGCACAACTCGATCGTCTCCCCTCAACTTTTGTGCCAGAGAGAGGATGCAAAAAATAGCCTCATATCGATACCCTGTTGAATTAGCGCCATGCCGGGATGGAACTTCTTGCCGAGAAGGAGGCAATTTCGGCAGGGATCCGCCTTCACTCCACGGTCGAGGGAAAAAGTTGTCCTCCGGTCGATTGAAGCTCGGCTTTCGTGTTATGGTTTGATGTGCCGTTTGTTTTGGGATCAACAGAAGGTATTCAAAAAGAGGCGGTTCCAATGCTCTCAAGAATACGCGTGAGTCGACTTGCCGGCATGATGTGTGTGATGTGTTCGATCACGGGATGCGCGAGCGAATTCTCCGTTTTCAGTGCATCCGGAGAGCCGCTCTTGATTTCACGTCGAGGGTATACACCCGATGAATGTACGGGAAAGGTTAAGGACGAAGCCGCTCGCATGGGCGTCACGTTACGGTACGTTCATATACGTGGGAACACCGCAGGTCGTTCACTATTATGGCCCTTTGAACCGGGGTATGCTTGTGAGGCGGCGATCGGTCAACCGCGAGGTCCAATCGGTACGTACCCAGGCAGTCCCCACGCCGTTTATCAGGCTCCTGACTGAGTCGCTCCCTTGCCCGTACCCTCTTCCTTTTAATGACCTCGGACGGCGACGAAGGAGTGACGCCGGGCGGTCCCCGAAAGAGTTGTTGGGAGAAACAGTGATTCCTGCCTGCCTTCATCAGCAAGCGTCTCACCGGCTGGTGAGCGCGCATTCCTGAAGCCTCATCCAGGCTCTGAAAGCCAAAACGGTTCACCGGGGTTATTCACACTCACAGAGGCGGAATGTTTTGTGATGTCCGTACTTCGGTAATTCGCTTGTTGAATCAGTGTCCTACGCTATACTTAGTCCATGGCTGAAGAGAGGGAATTAGCGCGCATTATTCACGAACGCTTCTGCTGCAATCGCGGATTCGCCGCTACGACAAGCCTGGCCGCGATCTTTGCGCGGCCGGCAGGCGGACTCGCCGCTCGGTCGGTCGACATACTGCTTCAAGTATGCCTCCCTTCCTCGCGGCTCCGCGCGCCTGTCTCGCTTGGCGACTGCGCGACTTCGCCACGAAGCATCGTGAATAATGCACGCTAGAGTAGGAAAACGACCGGCATTGAACTCGCGATGATCAAGATTTTATTGGTTGAAGATAACGACATCGATGCACGCCTGACTCAAGACATTCTCACGGAATGGGGCGTGGAAGAATTCGATATCATCCATGTGACCCGCCTGAGCGACGCTGTGACTCATCTGGCCCGCGCACGTTTTGACGCCGTCCTGCTCGACCTGTCACTCCCGGACGGTTACGGACTCTCAACCGTGCGTCAAATGCAAGCCGCGAACCCAACGGTTGCCATCATCGTGCTGAGCGGGCTCAACGACCAGACGCTCGCATTACAAGCTGTCCAGAACGGCGCACAGGATTACCTCGTCAAGGGGCAGGGGCAGTCGGACCTGTTGGCCCGCTCAATCCGCTATGCCATAGAACGAAAACGGGCTGAAGAGCGGCTGACCTACCTTGCCCAATATGATCAGCTGACCGGCCTGGTGAACCGCACCCTGTTTCGTGATCGCCTTATCCAAGCCATGGCGCGCAGCAAACGAGTCCAACAGCCTCTCGGTCTCATGCTGCTCGACCTTGATCGATTCAAACCGGTGAACGATACCATGGGTCACAATGTCGGTGACCAGGTGTTGAAGGCCGTCGCGGAACGACTTCAAGAGTGTGTGCGCGAAGTGGACACGGTCGCCCGCATGGGAGGAGATGAGTTCACGATTATCCTTGAAGGCCTGACGTGCGAAGAAGATATCACGCTTGTCGCACGGCGAATCACGAAGTCATTGGCGGAACCATTCCATCTTGGAGAGCACAGGGCGTTGATCGGAGTCAGTATCGGTATTACCGTCTACCCCACCGATGATCACGAAGTCGATGAGCTCTTGAAGCATGCCGATGTCGCCATGTATAGGGCCAAACAGCAAGGGGGAGGCTCTTTTCAGTTTCACATCCCCGCCTGAGTTAACGATCATCTACCCGTCAGTGCCCCCGGCCATCATCATCGACCGATCTGAGCAAGCGGTTGATCCGAGATTGAATAGGCACCCATAGGATTCGGTTCGAGTCGATTCATGGTAGGAAGCGCCGATGGCTCCGGGTTGGGATGCGCATCAGGTGTCATGAGGATCCCCCAGTGCTGATTGTTCCGACAGACATTATCGACAATCAACCCTTCGGCGTGGTGGAACAAGAGAATGCCGCTCAGCATGTTTTCTTCACACAGATTCCGCACCAGTTCCGGACGACTGCCCGGATCACGGACCGCGATGCCGAAATGGTGATTCCCGACACAGCGATTATCGGCCACTCGCGGTTGAGCACCCGCGAAGACGAAAATGCCCGAACTCCCGATTGCGGCACACTTCATTGTCGGTGAATGCGACTCGACATTCGGGTCCATATAACACCACTCCCGACAAGATTCCTTCCATCGCTCGGCATTGCGTGATGATGCATGTAGAGTTGAGTATGTTGAGAGCCGAATGTTGATCGCTGCCGACATAACGGAATGTGATGCCGGTTATCCATCCTTCCAGAACCTCCTGCAGATACAGCGGCCCGCCGCGTCGGCAGAAGATTTTGACGCTATCTCGTCCGGCACCGACAAGCCGTACCGGTCGTTGAGTGACAACCAGCTTATCCTCATAGATCCCAGGACGGACATAGACCTGGTCCGATTCACCGACATCCTTCAGCGCCGCACTTGGAGTCGCATAACAGTGCCGATCAACAGGATCGACAACCAATGTTCGTCCGCCCAAGGGGTTGGCCGGAATGGCCTCTTCACTCACGATGCTCTCCTCAGGATATGTTTATTGCAACTTTCTGTAGGGCCTTGGAGAGAAGCGAGGTCAGCGAATACTGAATTCGCCGATAAAGAGATTCGAACCACTTTGTACAAATCTGTGTCTTCCTCTACACGCCCCTGAAAATACTCGAGACCGACGGATTTTGGAATCGAACAAAATTCTATTTTTTCAGTGGTTCTCGTGCAGGAATGCTCGTAGCTCTGGCATACCGATTGCGTATGTAAGCCCCTCGACTGCCATACAAGAAGATGGAGGCCTGTTATGCTCCGCAAATGTATCAGGATTCTCATGCTCCTATTTCTTTTCTTCCCGGTTAGCCAGTCCTTGGCCGCCCCTACTCAACGGCAGGACACGACCCGCCGATTATACGATCGCGTCATGGATGAATTTAAGCACCGCGACTATGAGGCAGCGCTGGCAGGGTTCCGACTCTTCATCGAGCTGCATAGCCAATCCGCCTTAGCAGCCAATGCGCAATATTGGATCGGAGAATGTCAGTATCGAACGAGACGATATCGAGACGCGCTCAAATCGTTCTATGACGTCGTGTCCAATTACCCGCTCAGCCCTAAATTGTCGGCGTCCACGCTGAAGCTCGGTCAGACGTACACGAAACTGGGAGATCACGAAAAGGCACGACTGATGTTCGACCGAGTCGTGGATCAATACCCCGATAGCCCGGAAGCAGAAGTCGCTCGCAAAGCCATCGAGGCTACGGCAAGCACCGAAGACCAAACCCAGTCGATCGCCGTAGGACCAGGCGCACTCGATGGAAGCGGCTCGCCTCCCGTCACTCCTCTGCAGTGATCCCCAGCCGTGCGGCGAGATCGGGCACCGAATGGGTTTGCTTTGGCGGCAATTTTGTCAGTTTGATCTCTGCCGCGTCGAGCACCGACTCGATGACGTGCTGCCGTTCAGCCTGATGAGGTTGCGAAGATTCATGCTCGATCTGCACGACCTGTTCGACGCGACACGACCCGGGGTGGACCAAGACAAAATCGACTCGTTTGAGCGCAATCTGGCGCAAAACATCAGAACGCACCGTTTCCCCCGCTTCGACCTCGACGAGGACCATAGCGGCACCTGACTAAACACGAGATAGCGCTCTTGGACGGCCATTTGCAGGAGGCTATACAATGCGACCTCCTCTTGAGTGAGCAATCGGACGGAACTGATGGTAGCGCCGTGAGGAACGGCAAACGGCGATGCCTGCTTCTTTCTTCGACGTGCCCTCCTCAGATAGCGCCAAAGGCCGATGCTCACTGCGATGACCGCGCCGGCCAAAAGAAGTTTCATCTTGTCTTACTTCCGCCTTTGCGCGAGCGCAGCCGTTCATACCACCGTGGGCCGCTTGGGACGATGCAACCCAACAACCTTGGGAACGCCGCCCCCGTAACCGATGGGACGTTCCCGCACTGTTCTGTCACGGTTTGATACGCCAGGACTGCAAAAGCCACCGATTCCAGAGCCTTACTGTCCCAACCGTGCGACTCAAATGGTGAGACCGACACTGGAGCAAAGATGTCGGTTAAATGTCCCATGATCGCCCGGTTCCGGACACCACCCCCACCTACGATCACGTCATCGATTCCTCCCTTGATCCACCGTCTTGCCGTACCGACCGCTTCGGCCGTCCAGCGGCTACAGGTAGCCAGAAGATCTTCGACCGATAACCGACGTGTTGGCTGCCAATTGAGTAATTCATCCAGCATTTTCGCGCCGAACGCCTCACGACCAGTCGATTTCGGGGGCGCCTGAGACAGATACGGATGTGCGAGAAGTTTAGCCAGCAATCTTGAATCCACCCGGCCTTTGGCCGCCAAACGCCCATCGCGGTCCATCGAGGCCCGACCATTCGTGGTTCGAGACATGAGCCCATCGAGAACCATATTTGCCGGCCCCGTGTCGAACGCGATGAGGTCCTCAGAGCCCGATCCGCGAGGAAGGTACGTGACGTTGCTGATGCCTCCAAGATTCACGATGAGTTGGGCGCGGCGCGGATGTTGAAACAGCAGAGCATGGCTCCCTGGGGTAAGCGGCGCCCCTTGCCCGCCCGCCGCAATATCGCGTGGGCGGAAATCGGCCACTGTGGTAATCCCCGTCCGTTCGGCAATGACTGCGGGCTCGGCGATTTGCAATGTGGAACGTATTGCGCCGACGCCTGTATCTTTGATGCCATGCGGCAGATGGTGCACCGTTTGGCCGTGAGATCCGATCAGGTCTATGTCTTCTGGGGATAATTGAGCCGATCGAATGACTCCTAGGGCGGCGTCGGCGAACCATTCGCCCAAGAGCGCATTGAGGTGGCAAATCTCCGCCACCGTTCCGGAAACCGATGCGGAAAGAATTCGTTGCTGTAGCGAACGCGGGTAGGGAAGCGAATGAAACGCGAGCATCTCGACGCGGAGGCCGGCCCTCTGACGGGCGATGGTCACCAGCGCCGCATCGACTCCATCGGCTGAAGTTCCTGACATCAATCCGATAACCTTCATCTCCGGTATCCTTTCATCAGCCGTACGAATGCCGAGACGTTCACAGGTGTGCTACGCTAATCGAACTTTGGTCTATGGTCAAGGAGTCGAATGGACAGGGCCCATTGAGCGACACGTCCTCCTGATGTCGTTGACACCGGAATAAGCGGATGATACCGTCCCCGCCGATGTTTCTGGTCAACCACGCGCGGAAGTCGCCTGTCTTCTCTCTCCTTGCCGTGCTGGCAGGTTTCCTCCCCCCCTTCGGCGCCATTACAGAGGCTCGAGACCCGATTCCTGTGGTGGTCACGATTCCCGTCCTGAAGGATTTGGCGGAACAGGTCGGTGGCCCTCATGTACGAGTCACGTCTTTGTTGAGCGGCTACGAAAACGAACACACCTATGCACCTAAACCCACCGATCTGGTCGCAGTCCGGAAGGCCAGGCTGTTGTTGGAGATCGGCATGGGACTGGAGGTCTGGGTTTCATCCCTGGTGAAGAACGCGGGAGGCCGATCGTTACGTGTGATCACGACATCCCAAGGAGTAGAGCTGATTCGAGACGACGCGGACGCTCATGAAGGGACGCATCATGAAGGGGAAGCTGGGAATCCACACATTTGGCTGGACCCTGAGAATGTCGCCATTATGCTGCGCCACATCACCGAAGCTCTAGTCGAAGTGGACCCAAGCCATACGGCGGAATTCCGAACCAATCAAGCGGCCTACCTCCAACGGCTGGGGCAGTTGCAAAAGGAACTGCTTGAGCGTACTCAGCGGCTATCCGACCGGCGTTTCATCGCTCATCATCCAGCTTGGCCGTATTTGGCAAAGCGATTCAGCTTTCATATTGTCGGCACGATTCATCTGCAGTTGGGTACAGAACCATCCGCCCTTCACCTGCGCTCTCTCATCGAGAAGATTAGAAAGGAGAACATCAAGGTTGTCGTATCCGAGGTTCAACTCAGCCAGCGAGTCCCAGAGCTACTGGCGAGGGAGACCAAGACCCACGTCGTCGTCTTGACGGCGATGCCGGGCGGTTTGGCTGGAACTGAGACCTACCTCGACATGCTTCGCTATGATGTGCTCCAATTGGCCGGTGCGTTGGAAACGACCTCATAACCGTTCTCATCTTGGCGCCGGAAGGAGCTTCGGATTCCGTGTCTGATCCCCGCGAACCGATCATCCGTTTCGACCATGCCTCCTTCGGATTTCCCGGGCTCATCGCGCTCAAAGACATTTCGTTGACGATCTATGAGGGCGAGTTCGTGGGAGTCATCGGCCCAAACGGATCAGGCAAGACGACGCTGTGCCGCGCCGTACTGGGGCTTCTCGCTCCAGTGGAGGGCCATCTTCATATCTTCGACTGTGCCTGTGATGAGCTCCGCTGCCACCATCGCGCCAAAATCGGCTACCTTCCACAGAAAGGGGTCGTCGATCGGAATTTTCCGGTGACGGTCCTCGAAACAGTGATGATGGGTCGTTACGGAGCGCTGGGCCTGTTCAAACGGCCAGGGAGGAAAGACCGTGACATCGCGCTGGAGGCGCTGGCACAGGTTGGAATGGAATCTCACAAAGATAATGCCCTCGGGCATCTGTCCGGCGGCCAGCAACAGCGCGTGTTCATCGCCAGGGCTCTGGCCCAGCAACCCAAGGTCCTGATATTGGATGAACCGACAACGGGTCTGGATATCACCGCCCAACACAATGTCATTGAATTAGTACAGCACCTTCATGACGAACTCAAACTCACGGTCCTCCTTATTACGCACGACATTAATATGATCCGCTCACGTGTGGACCGAATGGTTCTTCTCAAAACCAGACTCTTCGCCGCCGCTCCCCCCGGGGAGGTTCTCAAACCGGAGATTCTTCACCAGGTATATGGCAAAGACCTCGTGATTACAGAAAAAGATCTCGTCATCGTCGAAGATTACCACCATCACCACTAGATACTGTCGTCACGAGATTGGAAATGATGTAGAATCATGCTGAACCGAAGGAGGTTGAGCATGAACGCATCGCACCGCAGACACGATATATCAGACAGGACATGGGAATTGCTGGAACCGCATTTGCCTGGACGCGAAGGCGTCTGGGGCGGAATAGCCAAAGACAATCGGTTGTTCATCAACGCGATATGCTGGATTTTGCGAACGGGCGCTCCATGGCGGGATTTGCCGCCGGACTTGGGCGACTGGAAGAACGTGCAGCGGCGGTTCTGCCGCTGGCGCGACAACGGCGTATGGGAAGCATTGCTGGATGTTCTGATTGACGAGCCGGATTATGAATGGCTGATGATTGACGCCAGCCATTGCAAGGTGCATCCGCACGCAGCAGGCGCAAAAGGGGGCAACCAGGACATGAGCCGCACAAAAGGGGGCTCAACACCAAGATACATCTGGCCGTGGATGCGCATGGTATGCCGCTCAGAGTCGTTATTACGCAAGGTACCGCGGCGGATTGTACGCAGGCTGGCCGCCTGATCGAAGGCCTCACGGCGGAACACCTGATTGCCGACAAGGGGTACGACAGCGATGCGATTGTCGAACAGGCTAAAAATCAGGGTATGGCAGCGGTCATCCCGCCCAGAAAAAACCGGACAACACAACGGTCATATGATGAAGCCCTGTACAAGCTGCGTCACCTGATCGAAAACGCGTTCCTGCATCTCAAACGCTGGCGCGGCATCGCCACAAGATACGCCAAAAATGCCGCCTCATTCCTTGCCGCCGTCCAAATCAGATGCATCGCACTCTGGGCTAACATCTCGTGACGACACTATCTAGCCAGATTGGTGGTATTCTCCTATTTTTGAGGGCCATAAGCCCGTTGGCATTCACCTAATGACCGGCCTTTCTATTCAAACTCGATGCCCCGAAGCTGTTGTTTCCGACTCCACAACGGATCTTATTGATGGGACCGCAACGATCCTGGAGAAAATTTACCAGCCGGGCTACGTCTACCAGAATGCGGCGTCATGCTGACGGATCTGGTTCCGACCGCAAGGAACGGCATGACCTGTTCGATGAACGCGACCGGCAAAGACAATCCCAGCCGATGAAAGTGGTCGATGCGATCAATTCAGAATATAGGGTGTGGATGATCCAATTCGTCGATCTCGGCGGAATGAAGCCGCAATGGGCAATGCGGACTGCTTTTCGCAGCCCCCGCTATACGACGCAGTAGGCAGAGATTCCCTGGTGCGTTAGCCGAGACGGCTTCTTCCATTCTCAGCTTACAAGGCAGTGTAACCAGAAATTTTATGAGAGAAAGAATTGGCCAAAAATGCGCGTGTCGATCTCTCATCGCCATACGCCTGTGGCAGATCTGAACGCCGGTCTTTAAATTTGAGATAGGTTCTACTCTTCACGCTTCAGATGCTGGCCCAACCAGCGTGAGTCCGAAGCAACGCCCGAGGATGAGCGCTCATGATGTCGAACATGTCAGCCGCTAGACACTTTGTCGAGACATAGCAGCATACCCTTATGAATGGAGGTTCTGCGATAATCGGCGTCGCTTGCCGCTCATAGCGCATAAAGGCTTGGCGACAGGCCTCAGACACAAACGGCTGGCTCTATCAGTCAGATCAAGTTCTAGTTTTTGCATCCAATGACAAATCCCATTTCTCCCCATGCGTCAAATCCCAACTTTCAGGAGTATATTTGAGGATACCGGCTGCAGGCGTAAAGGTGAACTCGCCAAAATAAACTCGCCCCTTCACATTGTAGAAATCCACACGAACGTACCCGAACCCAGCCGACAGTTTCATGGCAAGTGCCAGCATTTCGTCAAGATTCGCCGGCTTTGGTACCCATGGTTGGGTGGCACCGACCTTATCGGAGAAGTCGAGGAGGTTCCACGTCGTGTCAAAATAGGGGTTAATGTCGTGTGTATGATTGCGTACAAGAATATGCTCCGGCACTCCGTTGAAACAGTGGAATTTATAGTCGAAGGGTGGAGTGCCATCCTGATCTTGCAGGTATTCCTCAATGACAATTTGAGGTTGAATACCGTAATACTGATACTCGCGTCCGTGCCAATAATAATTGCTGGCCAACCAGCCTGAGATGGTTCGGATGATCTCGTCTCGATCGGCCTGCCCCCTGACAATGATCACTTGTCCTGCTGCATGGTTCGGCTTGATCACGTATTCGGTCGGCAGCCGATCAAACGGAATCGCACGCGGGTCATTCCCGTGCCATAAGAGCTTGATCAAATGTTTCTCGCCCACCGTATTCGCCACATGGGCTCGCACCGCATACTTATCCGCCATCTGCGTCACCCGAGGGGGCATGTCTCCTCGATTCCAGCTAATCATGCGCCAGAACAGCTTCTCCGTGTAGGTTTGGGGGTTCGTCAGGTTGAGCGGTTTGCCATGAATGCGAGCATATCTGCGCAACAGGAAGGCCTCGCCTTCGGACCGCCGCCGCACCCGACGTTTGATGCTTCGGTATTGATGCAGGAGCCAGGTATCACGTAGCCTGCCTCGAAGGGCTGTGAGGATGGTAGGCTGGGCAACGTGTTCCATTATTGAGCCTCTAGGGGGCTTCGACTACGCTCCTCATATATTTTGCATTGGATCGCATTTTAAAACGTCGTGACTGGCAATGTACATCCCACGAAATGATGAAATATACGTAGCTAAGTATTTTAACCACAGTCGAGCCCGCTTGCAGCCCTTCCGTCTGAATTTGATACTGGGACGAGGCTTTTGGTGCTTGTTTGGTCGCATCGGTAGTTTGTATCAGCCATAGGCTCCATATATGACCTGGGAATAGCCCTAGAGCCCAATCGCCATTTCCTCTTGAAAATACCTTTTTACATAAGCATATTGAAACGCTCCGCTAAGAAGCAGCACGTATTGATGCTGAAGTAAGAAAGGCGCGAAGCGGCGGAACGCTTTGCGAACAGCGAGGGTGATCTTGCGCTTCGCGATCATGGTCATGTTGACGATCACAGCACACGTCACCGCTTCTGAATTATCGAAAGCGTGTCTTGGTGGTCGGGAAGGACATGCAGATTTGAACCCCAGTAGCACGTTGCTCAAGTCAACCTCGCATGGTCCGATAGTGCTTCGACCTAAAGGGATCCGTAGTGCGCTGCATCCACCGCAAGATCTCGCAGGGGTCACGCCCGGCGAAGTGCTACGCCGGGCAGTTGCAAGCGGGCGCCTGATGTTGCTGCTGTGCGATCTTCGCGCTGTGCGCACTCCCGAGACACTGTTCCACGTCTACCTCAACTTGCCGGAACAGGCTGACCAGGCCACGCGCGCGAGTCATTTACTGGCTCAGTTCAACTTCTTCGCGACGGTACGGCCCGGCGACACGACGACCCCCGTCTGGCAGAGCGTTGACGTGACTCGTGCGGTCGGCACACTCGCTGAGCAGGGTATGCTCGAGACGGAGGCTACGCTGACTATCTTGGCGGCGCGGACATTTGATCCCGGCTCCCGTCCGAGCGTCGGGCGTATCGCTATCGTTCAGCAGTAAAGTCCCTGTTTGCTCACATATAGGAGGGAATACGAATGAGCTCCTTGGACCGTCGGACATTCCTCAAGGTTGTCGCGTCAATCCCACTTGCAGTATGGTTGGAACGAGATGCCCTCGCCGCAACGGGTCCATTAGTACGTTACAACGTGCTCAGCGCGGAGGGACAGGCGATGTTAAAAATCTATGCGGACGGTGTCTCTAAAATGAAAGCTCTATTTGAGAGCGACCCGCGCAGCTGGACGTTCCAGTGGTATATCCACGCGGTGCGTGACGATCGTACCAAGACGACGGAGCTCAGCCGGATCTATCCCGTGCCCGGACCAGAGCGGACGCTGGCAAGTACCGTCTGGAGCACCTGCCAGGCACACTTCAACCACGTCAACGAGCCGTTCTTCCTGCCATGGCACCGCATGTTCGTCCTCCGGTTTGAGAGGATTATCCGCAAGCTCACGAACCAGCCCACGTTTACGTTGCCCTACTGGAACTATTCGGCAGCAGGACCAACGCATGGGATCCTCCCAGCCGCGTTTCGAGCATCGACTAGTTCGCTATTCGTGCAAAACCGAATCTCATCGGTCAACGCAGGCCACCCAATCGACGCCTCCAGTCCTGGATCGCTCGCCACGACAGCCCTTTCCCAGTGCAGCTACGATCCGCAAGGCGCAGTCCAGGGGTTTTGCCAAGCGCTCGATTCTGGATTACACGGGAATGTGCATGTACTCATCGGCGACAGGAAAAACATGGGATCAGTGCCCTGGGCAGCGCGTGACCCCATCTTTTGGCTGCACCATTGCAACATCGATCGGCTGTGGGCCAGCTGGAATAAAGGTGGCCGTTCGAACCCAGCCAGCACAGCATTCCTTAACAAGACATTTACGTTCGCCGACGACAATGGACAGCAGGTGGTCGGGAAGGTAAGCGATGTGCTTTCAATTTTGAGGCTGGGCTACGCCTATAGCGCGTACGATCAGGTCCCATCGTGTCCGCAGCCGAGCAGCACGGCTCTGGCAGAATCGGAACCATCCACGGCCCAGGAAGAATCGGCACCACCCATGGCCCAGGAAGAATCGGCACCATCCACGGCCCAGGAAGAATCGGCACCACCCATGGCCCAGGAAGAATCGACGCGAGAAGCCACGCGCGTGCTGGCTACCACCGCACCCGTGCCGCTTGCATCCGAGCCCGTACGGGTCCAGCTGAAGATGCCCGAGGCGCCTGCCGCCGCGCCTGACACGACTTTCGACATGCGGATACGTAAATTGGCGCCGAGTACACGCGTGTATCTCGTTATTTCCAAGCTGCAAGCAGCCGCGCAGCCGAACGTCCTCTATGATATATACTTCGCGCCCTCCGAGGAGGCGGTGGCAAAACCACCTGCGAGGCACCGAGTTGGGACTATTAATTTCTTTAACGCAGTGAGCCATGGTGAGGACGCTCAATCCCTCGTAAACGACGAACGCTTCGTCAGCTTCGAGGTGACAAGCCTCGTACGTCGCTTGCAGTTGGAAGGGCATCTCAAGGCCGAACCATCGATCACCATCGTTCCCGCGGGAGAGCCCGCAACCGATGCGAAGCCTGTTATTGGGTCGATCGAACTCGTACTCCAGTAGGCTTAACACTCTGAGATCAAGCTCGCATGGGAGGTTAATGGTCAATCTATTTTCCCGGGTCTCGTGCTGACGGTTAATAGAGATCCTGCCGCCATCAGAATTGGATGCTCTCCGGCTTGCTAGGGATAAATAACACCGTTTAGGAATTCACTCATCGAGGAAACGATCAAAGTTGAGCATGAGATTGACTGTAAACGTTTTGCATTGAAACACGCCAGAAGAGAGGCTCGAAGCGCTGAAACGTCTCGCGATTTAGCACACCTGAAAGGTCGGAGAGTCTTCGGGCCGCGTCTTACGTCGATCGTAGAGGCGGGTCGTCGAAACATTGGCGTGGCCGAGCCAGTCCTGCACCTTGCGATATCGGCTTCATGGGAGAGCGCATTAGTGGCGGCCGTGGCTTGCATCGAATGCACGCATAGCCCGTTAACCTCGATACTCAAGCCCGTCGCCTGCCCCTATTTCCCCACGTTCCAATAGATTGAATTCGGGTTCAGCGGCCTCTCAAGTTCTTCTGTGCGGTTGTTCCACACTGACCGGAACAGCGAGCCATCGGCATCAGTGCCGTGACCGCCAAGCACGAGATAGTTTTCAATGAGCCTCTGCGCGAACGGATGCAGAACGTATCGAATGTTCTCGCCTTGAAGAGTGGAATGCAAAGCGTCAGAACACCTCACACCTTCCCCTATTAGGGAATGACACCATAGTGAATCATAGAGACCAAGCGGTTCATCCGATGACTCACTGGGCCTCGAAGAAGCGGATGGCGGTGAGCAACTCTGGGAACTGGTAAATAATATAGTCGGGTTTGACGCCTTCTTTTTCCATCAAGCCTTGGTTGGACTTGCAAAAGACCGTGGTCATCCCAATTCTCTTTGCCCCGTACACATCGCGATACATGTCATTGCCCACAAACAGCACCTCTGACGGCTTCATCCTCATGGCAGTTAATGCGGCCGTGAACAAACGTTCGTGGGGCTTACGGACGCCGACGTCTCCCGAGATGATGATCGGGTCGAAGTACCCGGCAAGCCCGACGGCGTGCAGCTCTGGAACGGCATAGGCGGTCTGACCATCGGAAATGATGGCCAGATGATATGTCTGATGCAGGTGCCGGATGGTGTCCACGACGCCAGGATAGGGCTGCAACCGAAAGCGTGAGGCGGCACGGTACGTCTCAGCCAGCAGTCTCGGAAGTTGCTCCAGTTTCTGAGTCGGCAGACCGCGTGTGAAGTCCGTCGAGTGCCGGGTGATGATCGTCTGGAAGATACCGCCAGCATCAAATTCGGGGTGCCGTCCGCCCTGTGCCGCGCGTTGCTCCTTCATGATCTGGAAATAGAGATCCTTCACGACGTGCGGTTCGAGCACAATGCCCTGATAGGAGAGCAGGTTACTCAGGACCCGATACACCTCGTCGTGCCCCTCGTTGGTGTGAATATCCGACAGCGTGCCATTGACATCGAAAATAATCCCTTTGACATGCATTTACAGGGCCCTCAAACAAGCTCTTGCCTCGTGGATCAGGCGACGACGATAGTCCGGATCGATCCACTGGTTTCGTGCGATGCGTAGTAACGTCATGCCGAGGTAGAACGGTGTCCTGCCCGTGATCGATTGAAAGGCGCGATCGCGGTTGGGGAAGTGGCAGGCATATTCCCAGAGAAAGTGGCCGATGAAGGGCTCAGCGGCGTCCTTCTTGCCGGTGGCCCGCAGAAAGAAATGCTTTAATTCTCCGGCGATGCGGCCGGTGTCGAACACGCGATCAGCTCGCTTGGCTCGCTCCAGATCGAACGCGATGACTTGTAATCCGTCCCCGAACATGAAGTTGTCCGGTGTCGCGTCCCCATGCACGAGCACCTGTCTGGTCTTCCCACATCCGCGGCTGATGACGCCACTGGTCGCGCAGCCAATACAACTCGCGTCTCTCGTCTTCTTCGAGTGCCCTGATTTCCTGCAGTCGGTGAATGAGGCGATCCAAATACGCGCAGTCTTGGTGGAAGTCGACCCCCACGCCGATGGCCGTTCGGTTGTGGAACGATGCCAAGAAGTACGCGAGCGCGGTGAGGGCATGATACAGTTTCCCGTGATCCCCGCTCTGAATCACCGTCCGGATCACGTCGCTGAGTAAGTTCTCCCTCGCAGTATTCGGTGACCAGCAGGGCGTTCATCGCATCATGGCGACCCAGCGGCCTCACGACATGGTGGGGGTAGCCCGTCAGCCCATAAGCGCGCATCATGCAGAGATTATCGAATTCGTGTGTCAGGCGGGAGACCGCCTTGCCGGCGTCCTTCTTTCTTGGAGGAGAGAAAAAACTTGCCGATGACCTTGGTATTAGTCTTGCGGTCTTCATACAGATACACATCGTGTGAGCCATTGAGCCGGAAGACGCGGTACTGCGAACGACCCGAGGCATCGCGCATCTGCGGCTGAATGTCATGCCGGAGATAGGCGTGCAACGGATCGTGTTCCGAGAGTTTCCCCAAATAGATCCTGTGCATGGTTGTGGTATGCCGCGTGGAACCAACGATGTGAGTATGGAGAAGAGAGAAGAATACTTCAGATTCCTAGAGAAATCGAGCACGTCAAACGACCCCCTAATACCGTACCCGAAATGTCCAGGAATCTTCTGGGCACGTCTTACTGATAACGGTCGTGAGCTAAAGTGGACAAAGGTATCCCCACTGTAAGCTGCGGGCTCTTTGTACTCGGACGCGCTGATAAGTTTTCCCATGAACCTTCTAGACCACTCCCTGGGGCGATAGCGTTGCAATGCAGGGTTGGAGCCGGTATCCTTGTTCATGAGGTCAGGCCCATGATGATGAAACTCCTCCAAGCCCTTTCCATCACAGCACTGCTCCTACTTATCAAGCGTCTCATGGTACGGAAGCCTCTATCACGGCCGTACCGCCTCCCAGAGGACAAGTGGCCCAAGATTCGCGGATATAGGCGGCCCTCTTAGGTCAGCGCCTTCACCGCGTCTGGATACCTCAACCGTTCCATCCCTTCTTTGGGAAGCGACATGAAATACGAATCCAGCCGTCTCTTCACCGGTAGCATGCGGATTATCGATACAGCGACACTTTCAGATGTGGGTCTGATTCAATTCCAAGCATTCATGGTGGCATGATTGCGACTGATCTATCATCAGATGAGTAGCGATAATCTTGCCTATCGTGCCGGTTCTAGCTCAGTATATGACCGCCCTAGCGACCGCGATCTCGTGACCCTAATAAGAACTGGTGCTATTTCAATAGGTGGGCATGCTTGATCTCCTCGCCTACGACTTCATGCAACGCTCCCTTCTTGCCGCCGCGATGGTGGGAGGGCTCTGTTCCATCATCGGGGTGTTCGTGGTACTGCGGGGACTGGCGTTCGTGGAGCAGGGACGTCGCATGCCGCCTTCGCGGGCGTGACGCTCGGTTATTTGATGGGGTGGCCGCCCTTGTTGCTGGCCATCGTGTTCGGCCTTGCAACGGTCTGGATTACCGGCTGGGTCGAAGAACGTGGCCGAATGAAGCTGGATGTCTCGATCGGCATTCTCTATACGACGACAATGGCACTGGGCATTCTCTTTATCGGATTGATGAAAAGCTACAATGCCGAAGTGTACGGATACTTATTCGGCAGCGTACTGTCGGTCACTCCGGAGGAATTACAGATCATCGGAGCGTTGAGCGTGCTTGTGTTGGGCCTCCTGCTGCTGTTTGCCAAAGAGCTCTATTTCATCGCCTTCGACCAAGAGATGGCCGAGGCGTCCGGTGTTCCGGCCCGGCAAATATTTTTCCTCCTCCTGACGTTGGTCGCCTTGACGGTTGTGGTCTCACTGAAAACCGTGGGAGCCATCTTGGTCTTTGCCATGATCCTGATTCCAGCCTCGACCGCCTACCAACTCACTCATAGTCTTACCGCACTGACTCTCTATTCGGCGGCAATCGGCATTCTGACCGCCGTGGCCGGTGTCCTGATCTCCGCCCTATGGGATGTGCCTTCCGGGCCGGCTATCGTCTTACTGGCTACGACGGTGTTTTTCATCTCGGTTTTCTTCTCGCCGAAGCGTGTGCGGCGCACACGACTCGTCCATTCTCATTAGTAATCTTGCTCCATTCTTACGATAATGCTATCTGTATGGCGTCACCACCTCGGTCATGAGGCTACCGCTATTCTTCGTGTAAGAAGATTGCGAGAAAGACCGGTTATTTGATTGATCGCTCATAGAGAAGGACGAACACGAGAGGAGGGACTTCATGCATAGGCAAGCGTTCCGAGCAGGTGTCATTGGGTTAGTGTTCACCATCGGCGTCGCTCTATTCCCTCTTTCAAACGGCGCGCTCGCAGAAGAGTTCGGTGGAACAGAACCAGGCAAATGGATACTGGGCTTTCGAGTGGGATTTGCCCCACTGACCCAACAGCTTACGAACGGCACATCAACCTCGGTCGGACCGCTCGTCAATTTTCAAGGTTTGTACAGTGTGAACACTTGGCTCTTGGTCGGAATGATGCTTGAATGGGAACGCCACGGAGTCAGCCTAGAGCGACCTGATATAGACCTCGGACATCAGGATACGGTGTCGGTGCTACCAACGATGGAACTCCGTCCCGTGAAATTAGGTCGATTCATTCCGTATGTGAACATGAGCTTCGGCGTGAACGTCAATAGCTTCGGCGAAAACACTCCCGTTCGCGTCAGCCCCAGCAACACTTTTGCATGGCGGTTAGGGTGGGGAGCCGATTACAAGCTCAATGAACGGTTCGCGCTCAATGCGGAGTGGGCCTACAAGCGGAACGACGGCCATACCACCGGTACCGGCGGCCGAAACGATGACTGGAACGCGTCTTCGTTTGGATTTCTCTTCGGCGGAAAGATGTTCTTTTGACCTGATCTTGTCACAGGCCCGGCCGCTTGCAGCGGTGATGCGATAGCAATCGGCTTTCCTACTCAAGATGACTGTTCCGGCTTCGACTCCACACCATGCCTATCTGCTCTTTTGCGCTGAAGCCGAGTTTTTCATAAAACCCCGGACGTTGGGTGCAGAGCCAAAAAGCTCCACCTGTTTGAGGCGTGGATGGTTGAGGATACGTCGGACGATCTCGGTCCCCACCCCTTGCCCCTGATACGTCCGATCGACGATCACATCCCAGATCGTTGCGCGATAGATAAAGTCGGTGAGGACTCGACCGAACCCGATAAGACGATCCCCCTGCCAAGCAGAGAGTGTCAGGTCAGTATGGCGTAGCATTTCCTTCGCATCATCGAGAGATCGGGCCTTGGCCCATGGGGCTTGGTGGAACAGCCCAAGGAGCTGAGACGCGTCAGGTGGCTCGTTATGGGAGTAGGTGACGGCAGACTTGAGGGTTGGAGGCATCTTATACTAGAGTATCCTCCTGAATTGTCTTGGAGTGTACGGGGAAACCGATGTCAACGCAAGTCCGAACCTGCCCAAAGTGCTTTCAACTCATGTGGCTGAAGATTGATGAGTACGAGGTGCTCGACGATGAAACTGTTCGAGCGAAATGCCCTCACTGCGGGAATACCGCTCGCTTCAAACTCGTCACCGTCGGCGTGAATGCATTGGGACCCAAGATGGGCCACTAGTCGCTGCGCGCAGTTGTGAGTGCTGAGCTGGGCCTCTGAGAACACTAAGCACTCAGCACTCCTAACTCAAAACTGTCGATTACATGCCGCCACCCGCGCCGTCCAACTCCGGCTTATTGCCTGGAAGGACTTTGTGTAGGGCGGCGCGGTACTCCTTGAGTCGCTTTTCGTCCATTCGTCCCATCTCAATTTCTTTATCCCGCTGCATTCGTTCCAAGTGATCCAATGCCGAGAGGAGTGGTTGAACGGCGCCGAGGAGGTTCCCGATTTCAAACCCCTCCAGAGAGGACACCAACGATTCATTCAGCGCCTTATATGGCGTTCCGGCACTCTGGCTTCGAACGCGTGAGACGATGGTTTCATAGCTATCAACCGCCTCGAAAGAAGGTTTCAGGCCCGAGGACAGTGCGCTCACATGGATAATAGGCGGAAGTTTGGCGGCATAGGACTTAAGATGAGCCGCTAACCCTCCCACGGCATCGAGTACTTCGGTGGTCAGCATGCATCCTCGGCAACGTGCATGTCGGCGATTAGTACAGGCGGCTTCTTCTCCCGATGGATGATGAGCTGTTCAAGTGCCTGCATCACCCGCTCCATATCGCCGGGCACCGACCTCGTGAAGTTCTCCACATGACCCGTCGCCGGATGAGTGAAGCCGAGGGTTCTGGCATGGAGCATCACCCGAGGAATCTCCACTTGTTCAATCATACATACTTTTCGCCCGCCGTACGTGTGATCCCCCAGAATGGGATGTCCCAAGGAGGCGAGGTGAACCCGAAGCTGATGCGTTCGGCCCGTTCGAGGGTAGAGCAACACATGGGCCGCCGCTTTCCCATACCGTTGGTCCACCACATACTCTGTAACGGATTCTTTAGGGCTGGTCGTTCTCGGGGAAAATTTCTTCCGGTCTTTGCTGTCCCGACCGATAGCCAGATCGATCAGTCCTCGGCCTTTCTTGGGGACGCCCCAGACCAGTGCCTCATAAACCCTGGTGATGGTATGGAGCTTGAACTGCGCGGCAAGGGCGCGATGTGCCGTATCGGTTTTGGTAATCACCATGACGCCGGACGTTTCTTTATCCAGTCGATGGACGAGGCCGGGCCGTTCTTTCCCTCCAATAGTCGAAATGGTTCCACCCGACGTTTGAAAATGATGCAGCAGTGCGTTGACAAGCGTCCCGGTCCAGTTTCCTGGGGCAGGATGGACGACGATCCCGGACGGCTTATTCAAGACGAGCAGAGCGTTATCTTCAACAAGGATATCCAGCGAAATCGCCTCTCCCTTGATCGAAAGCGGCTCCGGCTTCGGCACGTCCATGGTGATCCTATCGCCGGGTTTGATCTTATGACTGGCCTTCACGACCTGATCGTTTATTCGAATGCGACCCAGCTCGATCAGCCGCTGCAACGCCGACCGCGAGATATCTCGTTCTCGATTGACAAGGAAGAGATCCAGTCGCTTTGGTTGCTCTCCCGGTGTGATGGTAAATTCTGTAATCATGAGCGCGTACGCTACTAAAGAGCCCTGGTCAAATGCAAACGACGACACCAGGCAGTGTGTTTCTTTCGTAACAGCGGGCCATGGGAACAGTTGAAGCCCGCGAGGTCTTTTGTAAGGGTGCCATGCCTGGAGTCACGCATATGGGCATACGATTTTCGCATTACGACCCAGAGGGGTATTACGACGAGCTGTACGAGGGAAAAGGGCAACCACGACCGGGAAGCACCCTCTTGCTCAGAAAGTTTGCGTCACTGCCGGAAGGGGAGCTGAAAAAACGACAGGAAGCCGCGGAACGCGTGATTCTCAACATGGGGATGACGTTCGGCGTCTATGGAAGCGATGACGGACATGAGCAGATCTTCCCCTTCGACATCGTACCACGGATCGTTTCAGCGCCGGATTGGGAACATATTGAATCGGGGCTTCATCAGCGCATGCGCGCGTTGAATTTGTTTATCGATGATGTGTACCACGGTCAAAAGATTCTCAAGAACGGAGTGATTCCCAACGAGCTGATTTATTCCAGTAAGGGTTTCTTGCAGCCCTGCATGGGTCTCAACCCACCGCGAGGCATTTGTTGCCACATCGCCGGAATCGACCTGGTCCGAATCAGCGATGGCCGGTACTATGTTCTTGAGGACAACACCCGTTGCCCGTCCGGGGTGGCCTACGTGTTGGAAGCCAGACAGGTCATGAAGCGGACATTTCCCGAGCTGTTCGAAGCCTATCGCGTGCGGCCGGTTGATGGATATCCAGGCCAACTTTTGGAAACTCTTCGATCCCTTTCTGAGTTCCCCGATCCGACCGTTGTGATTCTGACGCCGGGCACTTTCAATTCTGCCTATTACGAACATTCCCTGCTCGCCCAAAAGATGGGGGTCGAATTAGTCGAGGCCGACGATCTGGTGGTCGTAGACGGGTCGGTCCACATGCGCACTACCAAAGGCTCTCAGCGTGTGGACGTGATCTACCGGCGGGTCAATGACGACTATTTGGACCCGCTTGCGTTTCGAAACGATTCCGTGCTCGGGGTCCCCGGTCTCATGGACTCATACAAGAGAGGCAGGGTGGCACTCGCCAATGCGCCCGGCACCGGCGTGTCGGACGACAAAGCCCTGTATGCCTACGTCCCGAAACTCATCAATTACTATTTGGCGGAAGAGCCGATCCTTCCGAACGTGCCGACTTATGTTTGTTCCGATAGACGGGATCGGACCTATGTCTTGGAGCATTTGGATCAACTGGTCGTGAAAGCCACGAACGAAGCCGGTGGGTACGGCATGATGATCGGGCCTCATGCCTCGACGCAGGAGCGTGAGGACTGTGCCCGCCGCATCGAGGCAGACCCGCGCAACTATATCGCGCAACCGACCTTGGCACTCTCGCGAGTCCCGACCTTGGTCGAGGATCATCTAGAAGGACGCCACGTCGACTTGCGACCATACGTCTTGTATGGCCGTGATATGTACGGTTTGCCGGGAGGGATGACGCGCGTGGCCTTGCGGAAAGGATCGCTCGTGGTGAATTCATCTCAAGGTGGCGGCAATAAGGATACCTGGGTCCTTTCATGAATGACGCTTTTTTCGCCGAAGCGAGAACCGGCACCCGTCTCACGCAGGACCAACGATGCTGAGCCGAGTCGCCAGTTCCATTTATTGGCTGAACCGCTACATCGAACGGGCGGAAAACTATGCCCGGTTCATCGAGGTGAACTTGAACCTGACTCTTGACCTTCCCAGAGGCACCACGGAGCAGTGGGAGCCGTTGGTGGCCACGACAGGAGATCATGAAAGTTTTACGGATCGTTATGGAAAGGCGACGAAGGAAACCGTGATCCAGTTTCTCTTGGCCGATGCCGCCAATTCCAATTCGATTCTGTCTTGCCTCCTGGCTGCTCGGGAGAATGCTCGGTCGGTGCCGGTGGAGAAGTTGCCGTCAAAGTGGATCGATCGCCTGCTCACCTCGCTTCCCCATGACACCAGATCATCACCGAAAAACTGCTCCGACACGCCTTCGTAGGTCTGCTTCGGAACGAGAAAGCGGCAACGCTCTATCGGTTCATCTCGACTCCGAGAGGAGAGGATTCGCCGAGGGGCGGGCGGCGTGCACGATAACCTGTCGCTGGCGGAAAATCGCAAGCGCGCGCTGTCCGGCCTCGTCCGCCTCTTGATGCTGTCCGAACGCTTCATAAAGGGAAGCCAGCAGCGCGCAAGACGCGGCCTCACCGGACGGATCGCGTAACGATTGATAGAGGGTCACCGCGCGCTTCGCCGATCCTATTCCTTTCTCCTGTTGACCGATGGCGCCATAGACAGCAGACAGGCGGTAGCGCAACGCCGCTTCCATACCGGCTTGAGGTCTTTGCTCGACCAGCGCAAGCGCCCGTTCGTAATACTGCTCCGCCGCGTCAGGCTCATCCATGATCCAACGAGCATCGCCGAGTGCAAGCAATGCCGCAAGTGTCTGATCGTTGTCCTGACGGTTGTGGGCGTCCTGGCGTGCCTGTTCGAGGAGCTGAAGTCCTTCTTGAGTCAACCCGTCGCTGGTCCATAGGAGCCCGAGTTGTATCCTTGCCAGAACCACCCCTTGAACGTTGCGCGACCGACTGTATCGGTCCACCGCTCGTTCAAACAAACGGCCGGCTTCTTCTCGCGATCCCAACCAGGCAGAGACTTTGCCGAGCGTCAACAGGGCATCTCCATGAGCCGGGCCGGCGGGAACTTTTGAGAAGAGCGCCAAGGCATCACGAAGCTGCGCGGCGGCCGCTTCTCTCAGGCCCTGTCGTTCGAAAATCGAACCGATCCTCGTCAGGGCTGTGGCTTCGCCTTGCCGCTGTTTGGCCGCACGGAACGATTCGCGCGCTTGTCCATAGTACGTGAGGGCTTCCGAGAAGTGGTTCTGCACGTCGTGGATTTCTCCGATCCGAAGCAACTCGTCACCCTTCAATGTCCTGGCCGAAGATACCGGCTGAAAGAGCCAGGGCTCATCGAGCGGCCACGCGCTGGATGAAAGAACGAGCGTCACGAGCAGATGGAGCGAGGTCACAGCATACCCTACCGCTCCCGCGTCTCATCGGTCAAATATCAGAAGAGAGGGAACCTAGGCGCGGTCGGCTTGACGGCGTGGCAGCGCAGGCGGACATAATCAACCGTCCAGCGGCCATCGGGAGTCGCCAAACTCGGTCGCAGCGCCTCACACACTCGTGTGAGGAATTCTGCCCGATTCGCGCTGGGAATGAGAAGGAGAAACGGCTGGGTGAACATCTCCAACCACTTGTGATATCGCCGGGTAACTCGGTAGGACGAGGAAATACGTCGATGGAGATGACCTGAAAACCTTGTTGTTCCAACCTCGCGCGATACTCCTCTACGGTCGGGAAGTACCAAGGTTGAATGGCAGTGGGATCGCAGCCGTAGGCCCGGAGAATATTGTGAAGCCCGGCCAGTACTTTGGTGAGATTGCCTCTCCCGCCGAACTCTGCGACGAACCGTCCGCCTGGTCGTAATGCCCGCCGGATACTACACAGGACTTCATCGGGTTTCACCATCCAATGCAACGCCGCGTTGCTGACGACTGCGTCGAATTCTTCGTAGAAGGGAAGCCGGCACCCATCCATCACGTGAGCATGGACGCCAAGAGCCTTCGCCGCCTCGACCATCGCCTGGCTCGTATCTACTCCAATCACGTCGCAGGCTCGATCCATGAGCTGCTTGGTCAACACTCCGTCGCCGCAACCCACATCCAAGACACGTTCGCCCGGTTTGGGAGCCAGCATGTCAATCAGCGGCGCGCCGAGGTCCGTCACAAACCTCGCATGCTCTGCGTACTGTTGGGGATTCCAGTGTTGTTTGGTAGACGCGGAACACTCGACCTAGCTCAATGAGTGAAACATAATGAGCGCGTCTTGGTGCTGACCGTCGTTCGCGCGGGCCGCGTCGGGAATAGCGCCGAGCAATTTCACATCCGTGTTTCGCGGCCGTTCATACGCCACCACCGTGCTCTTACCCCGGACCCAATAATCCAAGAATTCGTCCGCTGTAACCGGTCGCTCATGTGGATACAACGTCCCCTCAGCCACGATCCGGTCATATAATGTCGCCAGCGCGGGCAAGTCCTGGTTTCCAGCCGGCAGCAGCTCAACCGGCGTCCCGTCCTTCAGCTTGGCTTCAAGAGGAAACTGCATGGATGATCAGCGGTCAAGTTGGGAGGTGAGACAATGGAAGCACTTGGCTACAAGACGTGACGTACTTGTACTTGAACCATGGGTATGAAGCAATATCATTTGCTGTCGCGTGCCGCATGACGAGATACGGGAGTTGCGATTGAACAAGGTATAGATGAGAGAGTATGCTTTTGTGTTGTGTGACCGTGTGGGCGCGTCAGGTCATGAGAGTAGGGAGGCGGGGCCATGTCTTGGGTACCTTCCCACGATTGCTTGTCCCTCAGGGAACCCGCCGGTAACACACGCGTACCTATTGCCCCGCACGGTTTCATCAGACCCTTCCGATCCGCCCATGTTATTTCTCGGACTGATCCGACACTGAGATTGGCCCGCCGACTGACACAACGATTTTTCATTTTTAACACCAGCGCAATTCACCTGCTCGCGAGATGTGACTGGACAGCCGATCAATCCGCGCGCACAACAAGGAGATATCTATGACGTTCTCCCCAAAAATGCTGTGGGTAGCTGCTCTGTTGGGATTTGCAATAGGAGGCGCGATTGTCCTGTACCCAGCTCGCACCTTGCCTGGCACCACATCGATCTGTCTGTCGATGGACAAGGTAGCCGACTACATCCATGCCGTCATCGAGGCTGACCGAGATTCGTATACCAGACATGTCGTAGAACGCATGCAAACGAAAGGGATCGTCGTCGCCTCGGAAAATTGGGAAGACATGCACACCTTGCCCCTACCAGCCCAATTTCTATTAGAATCCGGTCGGCACCTCGATAAGAAGGGCATAGGCATACAGTATCGGCTGATCAGCTTGTGGCCGATCAACAAGCGAAATATCGCGACAACTCCCCTCCAAAGTATTGCGCTCGGTACTATTGTGACTCAACCCAACCATCCCTTCACCGGGGTCACGAAGGTAGGCGACACCCGTTATTATGAAGCGGTGTATCCCGATCTGGCCGTCACTCAGGCCTGTATCGGCTGTCATAATGCCCATCCCAACAGCCCGAAGCGAGACTTCAAGGTTAATGATGTCATGGGTGCGATCGTGATCAGTATTGAGTTAGGACCCGGTTTCCCTGGATAGAGGATCAGCCCGCCATCCAGTCATGGGTGTGATCGTGATCAGTATTCAGTTGGGACAGTAGCCGTCCAGCAGCGGCCACTGAATGCCTATGGGCCTTTGAGAAATCGCACAACACAGTAACCAGCATTCTTGACCGGCGGAGTGATCTCAGCTCTGTCGGTCAGGCGCAATGGGATGCCGGATAGTCTGTGCGCTAGGAGGTTGCATACCTTAGGGATGCAAGCAATGCAGTGAGAGAATTGGTAGTTTAGGCGTGGCCGGTTTTTCTTGTGCGTTCCGCGATCTTCTTGCGAAGACGAGCCTTTTCGAGGCTGATCTGGGCTTCTTTGACTTCGGACGGCAAACCGCCTGCTTGAAGGCGTCGCTCCGCCTCGGCGACTTTGATAGTAGCCCGTTCCACATCAATGTCTTCCGCTTTTTCCGCAATTTCCGCCATGACGGTGACTTTGGTGGGTGTGACTTCTGCAAAGCCCCACAGAACAGCCATGGAATGGCTCTGACCATCAATGCGATAACGAAGTTCGCCGATGCGAAGGGTTGAGAGGAAATGACAGTGCCCGGGCAGCACGCCGAACTCTCCTTCAGACCCAGGGGCAATGACTTCATCCACCTGGAGACTCAGCAGCTGTCTCTCCGGCGTCACGACTTCTAATAAAATCTTCCCCGCCATGATTTCTCTTCCCTAATTACCTTCCCCCTAGAGGCGAGGAAGCGAGGCGTCCTCCACTGCGCGCATGCAACGAGGGTCTTCCGAGACCGCGCGTTGCGCGAGCAAGGAGGATGCTCGGTTCATCGTCTCTGCTAAACCTTCACTCCCATTTTCTCCGCTTTGGCCACCGCTTCTTCGATTGGGCCGACCATATAGAACGCCTGCTCCGGCAAGTGATCGTACTTGCCTTCGAGGATCTCCTTGAAGCTGCGGACCGTATCTTTGAGTTTGACGTACTTGCCGGGAGCGCCGGTAAACGCTTCGGCCACGTGGAAAGGTTGCGACAGGAAGCGTTGGATCTTCCTAGCGCGAGCTACGGCCATTTTGTCATCTTCCGACAACTCGTCCATACCGAGAATCGCGATGATATCTTGGAGGTCCTTGTAACGCTGGAGCACGGACTGCACACCGCGCGCAATCTTGTAATGCTCCTCCCCGATGATCTGAGGATCGAGAATTCGCGAAGTCGAGTCCAGAGGATCGACCGCCGGGTAAATGCCCAACTCGGCGAGCGACCGGGACAACACGGTGGTCGCATCCAAGTGTGCAAACGCCGTCGCCGGAGCCGGGTCGGTCAAGTCGTCGGCCGGCACGTAGATGGCCTGCACGGAGGTGATCGAACCTCGCTTGGTGGATGTAATGCGTTCCTGTAAGGCACCCATTTCGGTTGAAAGGTTCGGCTGATAGCCGACGGCGGAGGGCATGCGGCCCAGCAACGCGGACACTTCCGAACCCGCCTGAGTAAACCGGAAAATATTGTCCACGAAGAGCAATACGTCCTGATTCTCTTCGTCGCGGAAATATTCCGCGACCGTGAGGCCGGTCAGTCCCACGCGAAGTCGAGCGCCGGGCGGCTCATTCATCTGGCCATAGACCAACGCGGCTTTGGACTTGGTGAAATCGTCCGGATCGATGACCTTCGACTCCTGCATTTCGTGCCACAGGTCGTTCCCTTCTCTGGTGCGTTCGCCGACGCCGGCGAATACGGAAAACCCACCGTGGTGCAACGCGATGTTATTGATGAGCTCCATGATGATGACGGTCTTACCGACGTAACCCCGAGGATGAGACGACCATCGACACTCCGGACGGTTTGTACTGCAAGCTGCCGCAGGACTCTCCGTTCAACGTGCGTGGTGCCCGCAACTATCCGTGCATCGAGCACCCAGGCAAACGCGCGCCCACGGTCGAGCTCTGCAACGATCCGAGAGGCTTTGTGCCGCTGGCGATGCGCGATCACATCACCGGTCCGTATCCATTCGATCCGAACCTGGTCTCACAGGGCCTGCCAGCTGACGACCGCACCGATTTCAACGACCGGATCTACGCGCCGGTGCAGGGCACGCCGCTGCCGCCCGGTGCCGTTCCGGCGGGAACGCCGCCAGGCGCGCCAGGACCTGCAGCGCCGGCGCCTGTTCCGGTGCAAGCTCCGCTGCCCCCACCGCCACCTCCTGGCAACTCCATCAACGGGACGCCTGTGCCGGCGGTTCCGGTGCCTCCGGGTGCGGTCCCCGCAGCACCGAGTGCCTTCGGCGGCAATGGTTCTCAGGGCCCGTCGGTCGCCAGCGCCCGCTATGACCCGCAGACGGGCCAGTACGTGACGCCCGACGGCCAGCTGCTCGAGCAGACCAACCTCGCTGCCGGAGCAACCCCGAAATCGTGGAAGGACCTGATGCCGACCTGACCATCTGCGCCGGGTCAGCGGATGGTCAGGAGATTTTCTCCATGTGTACCGGCAGCTCGATGACCGTCGGGTTGTTGATGCCGCACGCGCCGCTGTCGGTCGACGTGATGTTGCGGCCGGCGAAGGTCTGGATGTTCCTGACGACCCGTTCTTCGGTAGCGGGGTCGACCCCCCAGATCTGGAACTTCTGGTGGCCGGTGGCGAAAGTGCCGTCGGGACAAGGTTTCCAGTTGGGGACGTCGTGCTCGATGTACCAGAAGTCGTCGAGCCTGGCGGTACCGGTCCACCCGAGGTCGCTCGTCACCTCACCGGAGCATTCGAGCCGAGTTGCGCAGGACACGCTGACGGTCCAGGTCTCGAGCACCGACGCCTGCTTGAACTTGACCTGGTTTGTCCTCGCCCACTCGCCGTCCGAGAACACCCGCCAGGTTCCGCTGATGTCGATTCCCCAGTCATACGCGTGCGCCGACGGTGCGGCGCCTAGACTTCCGATCACGGCGATCGCCGTTGCCGCCATGCCACCGAAAATCCGTACTGCGCGCATGGAATCAGCCTAATGGCGCTCAGAGCAATGCTCTTCAAAAGTGAGAATTTCGTTCCGGCACATGTGAAAATGGCAAAGTGCGATCCCTCGTCGCAGTGCTCGCTGCTGCCTTAGCGGCTCCCGCGTCGGTCTTGGCCGCTCCGGCCTGCGCCCGCCCAGCCACCGCCACCGCCGCCTGGCGCCGACTGCAACTACCCCAACTGCACGCCAGGCATTGTGCCGAACGTGGTGCTGGGGTCCTACTGCAGCCAAACCACGTATTACGTGTTCGGTGTGACGGATTGGGGACGGTTGGTGTTCTGCGGTTCCCCGAGGCGGTACGAACCCCGGTGGTTCCGCTCACCCGAGATGCACGGGATCAAGAACGAGGGCGACCTGTGCCCGGCGCTCGACGGCGAGGTGGCCCAAGCGCCCGATGGACTGTTCCTGTCGTGCGTGGCGAGGGACAATCGGTCGGCCTGGGAGCGTGGCGACCTCTAGCATGCGCAGTCACCAAGGGCGCTGCGAGCAGAGCGCCCCTCTGGTGCCGGAGTCGGTCGCGACGACGACGTCGTCGACCTTGAGTTCGCAGACGAAGCCCGGTTCCGCCAGAGCTGGAGTCTCATAGGTGGGAAGGCCCACCACCACCATGGACCACTGTTCGGGGTTCGCCAGCATGGCATCGAACACCCACGGCTTGTTGGGTCCGAGGTTGGCCTCGACGTTGGGGGTGTAGAGGTACGTGTTGTGGCTGTACTCCGCCCAGTTCGGCGGATCGACCTCGCGGTAGTAGATCTCGGCGTTCGCGATGTCCTGGCTGGCACCGACGGTGTACTGCACGTGATGCAGCGCGGGCTGCGCGCCGGCGGGCGCACCGGAGACGACGGCACTTGCCATAAACACGCCGACCGCAGTCGCGACGGCAAGTGGAAACGGCCTGCGGAACAACATTTTCCAATCTTAGAACGACGCTTCTTGCGATGTGCCGGATTCGATGGGGTGGTGGCTCCCGGTCGTTACTGCACCGGGGTGAACGTGATGTTCAGACTCGGTGAGTCCCCGCAGGATGAAGGTGGGCTCATAGGTGTAGCTGCGGTCGCCGGGCGGACCGTGCAGTTGTTCATCGATGGCGATGTCGGCCATCCGGTCCAGGATGCGCTCGATCGAGACCCGGCCCTCGACGCGGGCCAGCGGCCCCCCCGGGCAGGAATGCACCCCCCGGCCGAACGCGATGTGTTCCCGCACGTTCTTGCGGTTCAGATCGAACTCGTGGGGATGCTCGAACTTTGCCGGGTCACGGTTGACCGCGCCGGGGCACACCATCAACGTGGTGCCCGCGGGCACGTCCATGCCTCCGACGGTGGTGTTCCTCCTGGCGAGTCGGAACTGGCTCTTGACCGGAGCGTCCATGCGCAGCGCCTCCTCCACGAAGACCGGGATGCGACTGCGGTCCTTGCGCAGTATCGCCAGGACGTCCGGATGGTCGCCGAGCACCTTCATCGAGGCGGACAGCAGCTTGGTGGTGGTCTCCTGTCCCGCGGCGAACAGGAACGTCGCCGAACGGGCCACCTCGAGGACGGGTGGTGTGGATCCGTCGGGGTACTTCGCGGTGGCCAGTGAGGTGAGCACGTCGTCGCGCGGCGACTCGCGCCGGTCCTCGAGGTAGCCGACGAACTTCTCGTCGAGCCACTCGAGCGGGTTCAGGCCGACGGACTCATGCTCGAGCGATCCGACCACCGAACCGGGCCTGGGGGAGCCCAGCACGACGCGGAACTCCTCGTGGTCGGCCTGGGGTACGCCCAGCAGGTCGGCGATCACCAACAGCGAGAACGGTTTTGCGTACGCGCTCAGGAACTCGCAGCGGCCGTTCGCGATGAAGTCGTCGAGCACTTCGTCGGCAAGTCGCCACATGAAGTCCTCGTTCTCCTTGAGTCGGCTGGGCGTCAGGAGCCTGTTGAGCAGGGAACGTGCGTTGGTGTGATCGGGCGGATCCATGGTGACCATGTGCTCGAACATCGGCATCTGCGAGCGGTGGGCGGTGATCTGCTCGGTGATGTCGTCACCCTCGGGGGTGAACGGCAGCGGCGGGAACGGGCCGGCGACGGCGATGCACGACGAGAACGTGTCGGGATCTTTGAGGACGGTCGCGGCCTCCTCGTAGCCGGTGACGGCCAGCACGCCGTAGTTCGGCTCGCGCACCACCGGACACTTGCTCCATGAAGAGACCGATCGCATCGCCATGTTCTATCCGCTCGATGCCACGCGCATGGCGGCGACCTATGCCTTTCGCCATGCTGAGACGCGCGTTCCGGCCGATAAGCGGCTCGAATTCGTGCGAGAGCGAGTTCGACGGCGCGGGCTGGATCTGCCGAGCAGATGCTCGATGCTCTATCAAGGGAAAGAGCCGATCTATTTCGACTCGCTCACCCAGATCGTCATGCCGCACTGGTACCAAGGGCGCGCCGCCCTTCTCGGCGATGCCTGCGGCTGTCTTACTCTGCTCGCGGGTCAAGGGTCACATATGGCGATGGCAGGGGCCTATGTGATTGCCCGCGAGCTCGCTCGGCATGAAGGCGACTACAGATCCGCCTTTGCCGCGTATGAAGCGAAGCTCAAGCCGGCCGTCACGTCCAAACAGAACGAAGCGGCGCGCTTCGCGCGCTTCTTCATACCATCCCCCCGGTCGCGACCGTGGCTTCGCCGGCTCTGAGACCGGCAGCAAGCCCGAGCAAGAACCGCTCGTTGCCGAGGAGCCGTCCTCGACGACTGCCGGCCAACTCGTCGGCGCCTTCCGCGAGACGTGCGTCCCGCTCGTCGCTCGTCGGGCCACCCGTGAGCACCGTGAACCGTTCCGGAGTGGTCAACGTTCCTCCCAAGGGCACGCGGTGAACTCATCGCTGCTCAACACGCTGGAGCCTCGCCCGAGCCAGTCACCAACGAACGGTTGCGCGAGCAGCGCAAGCAACGCAAGCGCGCCTGCCCATCCTGGTGGCGAGCGGTGCCGGCGCCTGACCCGAGACTGCGGGCACGACGATCCCGGCGGATCCCGCCCGCGACCGGTCCCGCGGTTGCGGTGGGTGTCGCGACCCGGAAGCCGGGCTCCGACGCTGGCGCCGGAAGTGGGTGTGGCGGGAGCACCTGCACTCGGTGCCGGGGCGGACGGACGAGCCACCAGCGTGACGACGCCACGCGCGAGTTGCAGCGCGACGAGGTTGTTTGCCTTCGCGATCTGCACCACACCCCCCTCTGCCTGACGGCGCACCCGGAACCGGGTTGGGCAGCGGTGGCAGCCCGTTGAGGAGCGCGGCGAGACCGGGAACCTTCTCGTCGGAGAAGGCGAGGTCGATGCGCAGGCCGTCGGAGCCGATCTGACCGCTCGTGCCGCCGGCCTGTTGCACGGGTCCGGCGAGGGTGACGTGGATCCCCGCATTCGCGAGGACGTCGTTCACGTTGCCGTCGAGGGTGTGCGTGACCCCACCGATGATCACGTTGACGGGCGTGGTGGTCTACGACGATTCCGACGGTTGGTGGATGCCGTCGCCGTCGATCGTCACCGGTTGACCCAACACCGTTGCGCCGGTGACGACCGTGCCACCGGTCAGGGTCGGCGTTCCAGTGCCGTTCCCGCTGGCGGTCAGGTCGGTGACGATCGAGTCGATCTTCAGCACGCCCAGCAGATCGAAGCCACTGACTTCAGAGTGCGCGTGAACGCTGACCGTCGAGGATCGAGCGTCGTCGTGGGGCGGTTGAC
>CAWKJK010000014.1:0-52660 GCA_963849655.1 uncultured Nitrospiraceae bacterium | reverse complement strand
AATCCAGGATGCGCAATCGGTCAAGACTAAAGGATTCTACGGTAAATGACGCCATCACGCTGCCAAAGATGATGGCTTGCCTCATGGCCTCGGGAGACCGGTTTCCCGTCGCCGCCAAGTAGCCCAGAAATCCGCCGGCGAAGGTATCTCCGGCACCGGTCGGATCGCGTACGTCTTCCAGTGGAAAAGCCGGCGCGCCGAAAATGTGTTGTTCGTTGAACATGAGCACACCATACTCGCCGCGCTTGACGATGAGATGCTTGGGCCCTCGTGAGAGTATGAGCTTCGCGACTTTCACCAGATTGGAATCTTGGCCCAGTGCGCGCGCCTCGCCGTCGTTGATGATCAGAATATCCACCTTCTCCAACACCTTCCAGAGCGCCTCGCGCTGGCCGTTGATCCAGAAGTTCATCGTGTCGCAGGCCACCAACGCGGGGCGTTTCACTTTGTGCAGCACATCGAGCTGAAGCTCCGGATGGATATTCCCCAGAAACAGCACGTCCGGCTCCCGATAGGCCTCCGGAATCTGAGGACGAAACGTCTCGAACACGTTGAGCTGTGTATCCAAGGTGTGGGCTTCGTTCAGCTGGTGCGTGTATTCACCCTTCCAACGAAAGGTCGCCCCTGGACGCCGTTCCAAGCCGGTGAGATCGATCCCTCGGCTTTTGAGAAACGCGATATGCCGCTGAGGGAAGTCCTCTCCAACCACGGCAATGAGCGCCACCGAGGTAAAGAAGCTCGCCGCTGTTGAAAAGTAAGTGGCCGATCCTCCAAGAATCTCGGTGCCTTCGCCGAATGGGGTCTTGACCGTATCAAGCGCGACCGATCCGACGACTAACAGTTTCCCCATGGCTAACGGACTCCTTTCTTTGGTGTCAGAGCACGGTCAATGAGCACGGCGAGCTTTTTCCGCACAGCAGTAGGGATTCGTTTCGGCGCAGTCAGAATAGCATTGTCCAATGCCCGATGACATGGGCAGTCTATTGGATCGGCAAAGGACGGCATGGCCGAGCGGAGTATGTGTTTAGCCAAGGCCACATTACGATGAAGCGTACCCAACACTGCCTCCACCGTGACCGCCTCTTCCGTCTCATGCCAACAGTCATAATCGGTCACCAGCGCCAAGGTCGCGTAACAGAGCTCCGCCTCACGGGCCAGTTTCGCTTCCGGCATATTGGTCATGCCGATCACATCGACTCCCCATTGCCGATAGAGTCGTGATTCCGCCTTCGTCGAAAACTGCGGCCCTTCCATGCAGAGATAGGTCCCGCTGCGATGCAACTTGGCGCTGACCTTTTCTCCAGCCTCCAGAAGGGCCTGTCCCAGCTCGGCACAAATCGGCTCGCCGAAGGCGACATGCGCCACGACTCCATTGTCAAAGAATGTCGAGACGCGTCGTTTCGTGAGGTCGATGAACTGGTCAGGCACAACGACGTTCGCCTGGGTGGATCGATTCTTTCATGCTGCCGACCGCGCTGATCGAAATCACATGAGACACCCCCAGAGACTTGAGCGCGAAAATATTCGCGCGGTAGTTGATCGCGCTCGGATTCAACACATGCCCCCGCCCATGCCGTGAAAGAAATGCCACTCGAATTCCTTCGAGCGAACCCACGGTAATGGCATCGGAAGGGGCCCCGAAAGGCGTACGGACTCGGATTGACCGAGTAGAGGTGAGCCCGTCAATGTCATACAGGCCGCTTCCTCCGATCACCCCGACGGTCACCCGCTCATCCTGTCTTTTTCTCTTCATAGAGATCCTTTTCTTAAAAGGCTTGCTGCATTGCAACAGGCTGTTTCTGTTGTCCAAGAACTCCCATAAATTCCTCGATGCGTGCGATCACTCGTTCCGCCGTCCGCTCATACGGCTCGTTGTCCTCGATCGACAGCCACGCCACTCCCGCTTCGCTTCGAAACCAGGTCATCTGCCGTTTCGCAAAACGTCTCGTGTCGCGCTTGAACCGACGCACCATTTCGGCATACTCGCACTCATTTGACAAATAGGCTCCGACTTGGCGATAGCCGAGACCTTTCATCGACCCAAGCTCGCGCCCGTATCCCTGCCCGAGCAATAATCGAGTCTCTTCTACCATTCCATGAGTCAGCTGCCAATCGATTCGTTCTTCAATTCTTCGATACAGGGTCTCTTTCCTTCGCTCAAGGCCTATCAGAAGCGCGGAAAACGGAGTCTCGTGAAAGCCGTGTTCCGCTTGCATGGTCGACAGTGGGCGCCCCGATAGCCGATAGACTTCCAACGCCCGCATGACTTTGGGTTCATCGTTGGGGTGCAACCGTGCCGCTGTTTCAGGGTCGATGCGCCTTAGCTCTGCATAGAGACCGTCTCGCCCACGGTCGTCTCTCAATTTCTTAAGATTTGCCCTCACATGCGGATCTGCTTGAGGCGCTGGACATAACCCCTTCACCAAGGTTCGGATATATAGTCCCGTCCCCCCCACCACGAAAGGCAACCGTCCCGCACTGTATAAGCGTTCGATTTCTACCATCGCGACTCGCCGATACCAACCGGCGTTAAACGTTTCGTTGGGATCGACCAAATCGATGAGTCGATGCGGCACCGCCTGACGCTCCTCGACGGTCGGCTTATCCGTTCCAATGTCCATCCCGCGATATACTTGACGGGAATCCGCCGCCAGCACGTCCGTCTCAAGGTATTCGGCCACTTGTGTTGCAATCCGACTCTTACCGACAGCCGTCGGACCGAGCAGCACGACGAGGGGACGGTGTCTGCATATGATTTCCGATAACTTTGTCATAGTCCAACAGTGATGATGTGATTTCTGAAAGAGTGCGACTGAGGAGAGCGTGAAGAAAGCGATTCGAATCTGATCGAATATGGTCTCAGCCTAAAACCTTGACCGTGTTCGCTACCAGCCGGCTCGTCCGAACATTTTCTCCAAGTCTGTGATGCTGAGTCGAAACGACGTTCTCCGTCCATGTGGACAGGTCGTGATCTCCCCTTCAGCACGCCAGTCTTCAACCAGAACTTTGATTTCCTCCGGTTTCATCGAGCGGCCCGCCCGAACCGCGCCGTGGCACGCCAACGATGCCAGGACCGATCTCACTCGTGCCTCCACACTAGAGGCACTGTCCCACTGCGTAAGATCATCCAGGAGATCCTCCAGAAACGTCGTCGGATCGATCTTGCCGAGACCGACCGGCATCGCCCTGATCAAGACGGTGGAGGAACCAAATGGTTCAATGTCCACTCCCAATTGATCCAGGTCACCTTGGTAACGTTGAAGCAATGCCGCCTGAGATGGCGACAGTTCCACCGGATCGGGGATCAACAGAGGCTGGGCCTGGATACCGCGGGTCGTCCACGCGCGACACAGCCGCTCAAACAGGACCCGCTCGTGGGCCGTGTGTTGATCAATCACCGTCAAATCGCCCCCGACTTGAGCGATGAGGAATGTCCTATTGATCTGCCCCAGCGCGGTCACCTCAGCTGAAGGCACTTGACTGTAGGGCTCCGCCGATTCGCTCACCAATGGCAATTGAGTTTTGGAGCCGGGCGGCAGGGTCGTCGATTCCGCTTCAACAGACTCGGACGTGGGGAGAGCCGTCACGATGGAACCCGAGGTCCGTCGCACGGAAGGCCCTATGAACGGAGTCTTCCCAAGCTCATCGATTTTTCCGCCACTCAAGGCTTGGCGGACCGCTCGCCGTACGAGTTGGTGGATCAATTCATTGTCCGAAAATCTCACTTCCCGCTTGGTCGGATGGACATTGACATCGAGGCGGTCCGGATCAATTTCCAGAAACAGCACGAATCGCGGTTGGCTCCCCTTGGCAAGGAATGAACCATACCCTTCCCCAACGGCATGAGAGATTGCGGCGTTGCGCACGGGACGACGGTTCACGAACAACTCTTGCGGTATGCGAGCGGGCTTTGCATGAACCGCATCCACGATGTACCCGCTGACACAGGCTCCGGGGAGCGAGGCCTTGATCCGAAGACACTGATCAAGAAAGGTGCGTCGATAGACCTGGGCGATCCGATCATCATCCGACGGCGCAGATGGATAATTGAAAATCTCCTCGCCGTTGTGCGTCAAACGGAAATGGACGGACGGCCAGGCCAGCGATGCCTGCTGTACGACCCGGCTGACATGCAAGAACTCCGTGAGGATCGACTTCAGGAACTTCTTCCGGGCGGGCTGATTGTGGAACAGCTCAGCAACTTCGATGCGCGTTCCCGTGATCGGAGGAGCTTCGGCGATTCTCCCGATCGCTCCCGCTACAACTTCCAACTCGGTCCCTACATCGGCGGAACGAGTCGCCGTCATCAGCCGAACATGGGCAACAGCGGCGATGCTCGGCAGTGCTTCCCCCCGAAAACCCATCGTTCGGATGGACCAGAGATCCAGATCGGACTGCAGCTTGCTCGTGGCATGACGCTGAAAAGCGCGCGGGGCATCTTCCCGACTCATGCCCTCTCCGTCGTCGCTCACCCGAATCAAGGCGAGACCTCCGTCCCTCACATCGATCGTGATGGACCGGCTCCCCGCATCGAGACTGTTCTCAAGGAGCTCTTTGACAACCGCCGCCGGGCGTTCGACCACCTCTCCAGCTGCAATACGACCGATGACCGCTTCCGAAAGGAGACAGATCTTGCCACTGCCGTCGGTTCTCAGCACGGCACGATGCTCCTCATGAGCGATGAGACGGTGAGGGAGCGGGGCGTCGCGCTGCCGCGACAATCATCGGATTTCAGCCAACTTATTCTTTGCCAACTTCGATTCGTCCGATGAGGGGAACTCTTCAAGCACACGCTTCAGTGTCTTTCTCGACCTGCCGAGATCGCCGGTCTCGGCCGTCGCCAAACCAAGTTTATACAGCGCCGCGCGGAACCTTTTCGTTCCCCGGATATTCCGCCACAAGATAGTCGAACGTTTGAATGGCCCGCCCATAGTCTTTCGAGTTGTAATACGATTCTCCTAACCAATATTGAGCGTTGGGGGTCAGCGACGTACCGGGAAAATCTTTAATGAACCGTTGAAACCCTGCGACGGCAAGTTCGTATTTCCCGTTGAGATAATCATTATAGGCCAGATTGAAGGCGGACGTCGGCGTGATTCCTGACATCGGCACAGTCGGTTCTGCAGATTGCGTCTGTTTGACCGGCCTGGATGCACGCGGTTCGGTCGAGGCATCCGACTTGGCGGATGCCTGGCCGGCCTCTTCCAGCTTTGACAATCGACTTTCAAGCTTTTGAAAGCGTGCCCCCAGGTCATCGAATCGCGATTTCCCGGAATCCGTATCCTTGCTCCTTTCTACGGCCTCCAGTCGGCGCATCACGGCATCCACCCGTTGATGATCCTGGTCCTGCGTTCGTGAGATGGTCGAGAGCTGATTGCGCATTTCCAGAAAATCGGCATGCTTGGCACAGCCGACGAACACGACCGTCGACGCCAACAATCCCCATGCCGCAGAACCGGACACGAGTGTACGGACACACATGCGTTACCGCACCTCCTTGAGTTGAGCCAGTTTGTCCGACGCTTTTCCCGCCTCGGTAGTTTTCGGGTAGAGCGTGACCACCTGCTTAAAGGCGGACGACGCTCGCTTTCTATCTTTTAGCGCCAAATACGCATACCCTTTCTTTAGGATTGCAGCAGGAACCTTTTCGCTTCCAGGGTAGTCGATCTCCACTTTATCGTAGGCATCGATCGCTCTCTGAAATTCTTTCTTGCCGAAGTGCGACTCCCCCAGCCAAAAACGCGCATTCGGCGCGAGGTTTGAGTTTGGATAGTCCTCAAGAAATCCTGTAAATCCTTGCCGAGCGCCTTCCAAATCCCCGTCCCGAAACTGGCCTAATACCCGCTCATAACGAACCCGATCAGGGGGATCGGCGCCGGCCTGAACCGGTTCAAATTTCGGTGATTCTTGAGGAGGAACGATCGTTGTCGCACCCCCCGTCGTCTCCGGCCCAGGGGACAACTTTGCCGTTTCCCCTCCTCCCAATGTGGACTCATCCGGCCCCAACAGGGAGTGTTGCGTCGGTTTGTGCACCTGTTGCGGAGAAGCCGGTCTATTTGATACTTGTTCAAGAGTTTTCGCCAAGGCATCGATTCGGTTGTCTTGCTCGTCAAGGCGAACTGTGACTTTTTTCCCGACCGCTTCAAGCGCCTTCGTGATGGAAATCACGCTTCGATTGACATCTTCCGCATGAGTCGTCGTCGTTTTTGAATCGGCATCGACTCTCGAGGTGAGATGCTTGGCGGTTTGCTCATGTTCACCCACACGATCATTCAGACCGGTCAGCGCTTCCCGAAACCCTGTCAGGGCCTGATTGAATTGAGTGAACTTTTGAGAGATCTGCTCGATTTTATTCTGGTGCTCCGTCAACTCCTTTTGATGCCCTTCCAGCTTGACATCAACGCGTTTTGCCAACCCTTCGTTCGTGCGTTGGACGACGTCAATGACCTCTTTTTTCAACGCCTCCATGGCCTTCGATAACTCGTCGAGTCGGGCCGACACCTTCGCATCCTGCGTCTCAAAGCTCTTCTGCATCCATAAATAACGTGTGCTGCTGTCGGTTTCCAGCTTGGTCGCCAACTGTTCCAGCTTTTTTGTCTGCTGCTCCAGCTGGGCCGACCGATGCTTAAAATCTTCTTGTTTATTCTGGAGTTCTCGAGCCTGGTGCAGAGCCTTTTCCAGCTCTCCTCGCAGCTGCGGCAGTTCATGTTCGCGTAAGGTCGAAATTTCCTGGCTCTGCCTGGCTCGAGTCTGGGACAGCTGTTGCTGAAGATCTTTTTCGGCTTTTTTCAGGTCGGACTGCTGGGCGACACACCCCGGGAGAAGGAGACCGCCTACAGCGATCCCGAGGAGCATACCATGCGCGGTTCGTAGTTGAGACGTCATATATCCTGGCTCCAAACGACCGACGACAATCAGGCCTCGTTCAGGCGAACGGCACTACCGGCGCACTACTTCCCTGTCTTGACGACGAGATGCCCACGGCGATTCTGCGAGTAACACGATTCCGAATGTTCCGTGCAGAACGGCCGTTCCTTGCCGTAGGAGACGACCGACAAATGAACGGGGGCCACTCCCAGCTCGACGAGATAATTCCGAACGGCCTTCGCACGCTTTTCACCCAGCACTAAATTATAGGCTGATGTGCCGCGCTCGTCACAATGTCCTTCGATTTTCAGCTGCGCGTAGGGGTTCGATCTGGCCCATTCCGCATTGCCGGAAAGGGCATGACGTCCATCATCGGTAATCGAAAAACTATCGTATGTGAAAAAGACATCCCGAAGTCCGGCTGCCACCGAAGCCACTTGCTCCGCACGAATTTCAGCCAACTGGCGAGCGGCCGCGCCGGAATCTGCTTTTGCGATCAACGCGTTGCCGTGGCCGCCACCCGGAGCACCTGCTTGACCGGCATTACCGCCCAACCGTTCCTCCGATGGATTGCGATCCAATCCCCGTAAGCTGTTCGAATCATCCCCGCTCGAGAACGACGTATCGGGAAAACTTGAATGCGCTCCATCTTTCGCCGCTCCTCCCTTGGCCATCTCTCCTTGTAACGCCTGACTATCCCCTCCTGATCGGACCGCCTTCTTCGAGCACGCTGGAATTCCCAGTACGATGACACCGAGAATCAACGGCAAGTAGCTGGCTGGTAGCGTTTTCATTGGATCCCTTCCCTCCTGTAAAAGATCGTCCCTTTTTCTTACAGCGAAGGACGATTGCCGTCAATGCCTTCCTGGATATTTACGATGCCGGGGACCAGGACGGTGCGCTATTGTGAGTCCCGGTAAACGTAATACGCTCAAGATCTTTACCGTCCACATTGATCATGTAGATCTGACTCTTCCCATCCACCGTCGAGCTGAAGACAAGATGGCGTCCATCCGGAGACCAGGACGGAGAATCATCCACACCCAGTCCAGTCGTTAATTGCAGATGCTTCTGACCATCGGGAGTGATCACGCACAGTTTGTACTCTTTTTTGGGAGTCCGGCACACATAGGCGATCCAATTTCCACGAGGCGACCAGGCCGGCGCCGCATTATAGTCTCCATCGAATGTCAAGCGACGCACGTTGGATCCGTCCGCGCTCATGAGGAAGATTTGCGGTCCGCCGCTTCGATCGGACGTAAACGTGAGCTCCCAACCCGATGGAGACCACGAGGGAGACAAGTCCCCGGCCGCATTTGTGGTCAGTCGTTGGACGGCTTTTTTGTGAGTATCCAAACGATACAGTTCAGCATTGCCTTCATGGCTTGAACGAATAGGCCAGCACCTTCCCATCAGGAGAGAGCGCCGGGGTGATGTTCAATCCTCCCTGTGAGACCAGGGTCCACCGCTTCCCCGTCGCGAGCTCGATCATGTCGATATCCTGCGTGTTCCGATTGCGATACGTCGTGAAGACCAAAAATCGGCGATCCGGCGACCAACGAGGCATCAGGTTCAAGAACCCGTCGGCCGTCAACTGTCGCGGATCGTATCCATCGTAATCCATCACGAACAACTCACGAGCCGTTCCCAGCTCAGAGACATAAGCGATCTTCGTCCGTGCGATTCCCGGTTCTCCCGTGTAAGCGAAAGACCAACTCATCCGCAAAACGATGGGCCATGAGACGGGCCACCGATGTCGAGCCGATATATCGTTTCCCGCCCACGACTTCATTGTTGCCGGCATCATACACGTAACCATCCATGCTGAGATCGGCGTCCTTGCTCCCGCTCTTGATTCCCGCCTTACCCCAGACAATAACCGACACCCCGTTCTCGGCGGCTTGTTTGAAGGAAGCATCAGGCTCCGCTCCGAGATGACCGACCTTCATGCCAAGACTCGGCAAATCGACAAGCGTGAAGACCAGCGAGCGTCGCACGTCCGCCTTGAGTACTTCCTCGATACGCGTACCCAGCTTGACGCGTCCCTCGGGTGACTCCGATCCACCCATGTTTTCAATCCCGGCGATCCCAAGTGGAATCTTTTGAAAATCCGGTCTGGTTGCTTCAAGAAAGACGTCGGCGGCGCCGGACTCGATAATCCAAGCGACGCCGATCGATACGCATAGGCTGACAACACAACGGCTCGAAACGTCATGGTTTATCCTTGTGGCTCTCCGACTGTAAAAGTGAAGTGGGCGTCAAAATACGGATCAGAGATATCAGGCGGAAACACGGGCAATGGGTTTGCACTGAGAACCGCTCGTTTGCCGGCCAAATCATAGTACTCATTTCCTGAAGATTGCTCGATCGTCACACCGGTGACCGATCCATTTTTATGAAGTCTGAACTCGTACGACCACGACATAGGTTTGGCTGGTCAAATCCAGTGGCGGGGCATTCCAGGAATTACTGATTCGCTGTCGCACAAGTCGTAAGATACGCATTGGATCCTTGAGCCATCCCTGGAACCTTCAACGTAGTGTCCACCACCTTTGGCGCTTCTGGACCTTTGCTTCGACTTGAGGAGCAGGTTTTGAGCGGTACTTCCACCGGAGGCACTGCTTTTGGCACCTCAATTTTTTTGATTTTCTTCAGTTCTTCATCCAATTCCTTCGCCACATCTTCCGTTAAGGAGGAGGACTGAGCGGAGGCAACCAGCCTTTTTTGCGTTGGTTCCTTAGTTTCCGTGAGAACCGGTACATTGGGCAGCTTGATCACCGGTGATTTCCTCGGCTTGTCCTCCGGACTGATGTCGCCGCGCTTCGGGGCATCCGGAGGCAACTCAATATCTTTCATGATATCGCGCATGAGATCATTCGACGATTTGGCCGGAACGACCGGAGGGACGGGGACGGCCGTCGCAGGCGGAAGAGACGCAATCGCCGCTTTCACGGGAGGAGCAGGCTTGGGCTGTTCAATAGGTTTGAGTGACTCAATAGATTTGGCGTGCTCAATGGGCTTCGGCCGTTCGATGGGTTTGGATTGCTCGATTGGCTTCGTCTGCTGTATCAGCTTGGGTGGCTGTACCTCTTTTTTAATCGGCTGACTTTTCGGCGGTTCAACGGACTTCTCGGGAAGAGTCGGCAGACTTGCGAGAGAGATCTCAATGGATGTCGGAGGACGTTCGCCATGTCGCGGCAGTCGAACCCAGGCCACCATCGCCAGTATGCCGATATGCAATACCAGAGAAACGACGACGGCAAAGCCTAAGCGACGAGTCAGTGTCGCCTGCCGTTCATCATCCGAGACCATGCCGGCCGATGCCCAAGCCTGCACTGTGGACCTTATCCTACTGGTTGTGTTGGGATGGCGTACCCTCACTGACACGTTCGGGTCCGGTGGGATCGGTTACCATGCCGAGTTTTTCGATACCGGCTTTTTTGACTCCATCCATCACCTGAACCACAATTCCATATGGCACATCGCGGTCGGCGCGTAAATACAATGAGACATCGGCATGCTCTTCTTTCATCACGCGCAACTTCCGCTCCAGCTGAGCCACGCTCACTTGATCTTTGTCGAGATACAGGCGTTGATCCTTTTCGATCGTCAGCACCGCTCGGATCTCCGGCTTGATCGTGTTGGACGCTGAAGTCGGCAACTTGATGTCCATGCCTCGATACAGCATCGGTGCCGTGACCATAAAGATCACGAGAAGCACCAACACCACGTCCACGAGCGGAATCACATTGATCTCCGCCAAAAATCGCCGCTGCCTCGTCTCAAACATCATCCCTTCGCTCCCACGGAAACCGGATCGACAGGTCTCGTTTTGGCGGGAATCAAGGCCAGGAGCTCCACCACGACCGAATCCATGTGCATGGCCGCACGTCTGATACGTATGAGAAAATAATTATAAGCGACGACGGCGGGAATCGCGGCAAACAATCCGGCCGCAGTCGCAATCAAGGCTTCGGAGACGCCTGGAGCCACCGCCGCAATGCTGGCTGTGCCTTGTGTGCCGATTTCCCGGAATGAGTCGATGATACCCATCACCGTTCCCAAGAGGCCCACGAACGGACAGATATTTCCGGTTGTCGCAAGAAACGGAAGGAACGATTCCAACTTGGCGATTTGACCTTGAGCAAGATGGGCTGCTGTGCGTTCCATCACATGTCGATCGTACGCGACGGAACCGTTTTCATTCACCTCGGTGGGAATGTAGCCGATCCGTTGAATCACCGCATGAAAAATCTTCGCGCAGGGACTCCCAACCGTCTGTTGCGCATGCCGAGTGACTTCCTCCACATCCCTGGCCCGCAACAAGACGGTCATAAAATGACGATCTTTTGCATCAGCGGTTCGAAATACGGCCAATTTGTAGAAGATGATGGCCCATGACGTGATCGAAAAGCAGACCAGGAGCAAGAGGACCACCTTGGACACGATCCCGAGCGACAGAACGACTCCTAGTGGGCCGGTTTGAAACATACGAGTCTCTACTCTCCCTCCTCAGCACTCATGAGTTCTTGGCAAAGTGGAATTGTACCAAACTCTGAAGAAAATGGCGGGGCCGACGGGATTTGAACCCGCGACCTCCAGATTGACAATCTGGCGTCCTAACCAGGCTGAACGACGGCCCCGCAAAATCTACCTCTGGCAGAACAGTAGTACGACAAGACGAAATCGTTGGTCGCCGATCAATTCCTGCGTGTAGGACAACCCTCCAGGAGGCAAGCACACTTCCTGTCTCTGCCTACCAATAGCTTCGATTGGTAGGCGGAACAGGGATCGAACCTGTGACCTCTGCCTTGTAAGGGCAGCGCTCTTCCAACTGAGCTATCCGCCCGATTTTCTTAGCAACCTGCGCGGAGCGTATCAAGTCCATACTTCCTTGTCAACGGTCAGCGTACTGTTTGTCCAGTTTCGCCATATCACAATTCCTAACTATGACCGCTTCATCGAATTTTCTGCGCGTGACCGCCGTCGACCGAGCTGGCGTGGAAAATATCGGCGATGGATGTGTCTCAACCGGCTGCTTTCCACGTGCGTATAGATTTGAGTCGTCGCGATATCTGCATGCCCCAACATGGATTGAACGACTCGCAAATCGGCTCCACCTTCCAACAGATGGGTGGCAAAAGAATGCCGCAGCATGTGCGGCGAGATCGGCTTGGAAATACCGGCGCGGCGCGCCCGCCGCAGAAGCAGCTTCCAAAATGCCTGCCTCGTCAGTCCTCGTCCTCGCCGGCTGATGAACAGAACGCGGGACGATCGCCCTTTGAGTAGGGTCGGTCTTATATGTTCCAAATACTCAACCAGCATCTTGCAGGCGGTCTGTCCGATCGGGACGATTCGCTCCTTAGCACCTTTCCCCATGACTCGTACGCAGCCCCGATTTACGTCGATTTGCGATACGCTGAGCCCGACAAGCTCCGACACACGAAGACCCGCCGCATAGAGCAATTCCAGCATCACGCGGTCGCGTTGATCCTCGGCACGGTCGCGAACCGGCAACTCCAGTAACGCCGTCACTTCCTGCAAAGTCAGGGTCTTCGGCAATCGGACCGGCCGACGCACCGTCGTCATATCACGGAGAGGATTGATCTCCACGAGATTTTCCCGAACCAGGAAGCGATACCACCCTCGCATCGCCGAGAGTAGGCGAGCAATCGATGAAGGCGCGAGAGCCTCTTGTTTAAGCGATGCAAGAAACGACCGTATCCTGTGCGGTGGAACGGAGCCTCCTATACTGAGCTGATGCTGCTTCAAGTATCGCTGCAGACGAAGGAGGTCGCGCCGATAGGACTCAAGCGTATTGATCGCCAGTCCACCTTCAATCCGCAACTCACTGAGATAGCGTTCGAGAAGAGGGTCCAGCAACGGTTCCGTTGGTTCAGCCATGGCCATCAGATGACGACTATAGCGAACTCCCCTCATCCACACAATACAATGACACCGGCTTACTTCTCCTTGACAGGTCGCAACCTTTCCGATACTAGTCTGCCTAAGGCCTACCACCGGCCGAACGTCATGCTCGCCCACGCTCACAACCCTTCTTCCATCTCTGTATGGCCGCCGCTGATGGTCGCCATTACGCTTGCCCTGGTGCTCGGTGTCGGCCTCATTCCGACTCAATCAGGCGAGGTGAAGGCGGCGGATCCCGTAAAGATCCTTCCTCCGAATCCGCCGGTCTTGAACCAGGCCAAACATCTGATCGAAAAAGGCGATCCGGAATCCGCCGCCACGGTCTTGCGTTCGATTCTTGACGACCGCTCCGCCACCGGAACACCTAGATGATACCTACCTATTGCTGGGCGCCGCACTCTACGGAATGAAGGACTATGGAGAGGCCCTCCGCTATCTGAACCAACTTCAGACGGAATTTCCCGAATCCGACCTCATGGACCGAGGCAAGCTCATGTCGGCCCGCATCCATGCCGCCATGGGGAATTTCGACCTGGCGCTGCCGTTGCTGACACAAGTACGGACAACGGCACTCGACGACGCAACCAAACATGAGGCGCAGCAGTTGACTGCCGAGGCGCTGGCTCAAAAAAAGGACTATGTCCGAGCCATCCATACCTTGGTGGAAGGAATGGCCGGCCGCTCCGACGCACAGATGGCGGAGACACGGGAGCAGATTCGTCAATTCATCACGGAAAAGCTGGACAAAAAAGGTTTGACCCGCGTGCGGGATGCCTATCCTCGTTCATACCCTGGCGACCTCGCGTCTCTACAACTGATCGATTACTACATCGGACGAGGCGAAGACCACTTGGCAGAACGGGAGGCCCGGCATTTTCTCGCTGCGTTTCCTGCTCATCCCTCCGTCTCGAAGGCCAGCGAATCGCTGGAACTCATCAAATCGAGGTTGAAGGCCAATCAATATTTTATCGCGGCCGTTCTTCCGTTGTCGGGACACTTATCCGCCTTCGCCAATGATGTCCTGGAAGGAATTCAGTTGGCGGCAGAACGGGCTCGGGAACAACCGGGAACCTCATCCATTGGATTGATCGTGAAGGATCATGATGCCGACCGGCAGGGCTTTTTAGACGATCTCTCGACGCTGCTCAATGACGATCGTCCGCTCGCCGTCATCGGGCCGATGCTGTCGAAAAATCTTCCGGTCATGGCCGAAATGGCGCAAAAAACCAGGATCCCGCTGATTACACCGACGGCGACCCTTCCCAATGTCCGCCGGTTGGGCAACTATCTTTTCAGCACCTCGTTGACGTATGCCATGCAAGCCGAGCGCATCGCGACCTATGCGGCGAAAGAGCAGGGCTATCGACGCTTCTGTATTCTCCACCCTGATACCGTCTATGGGCGAGAACTTGCCCGGCTCTTCGCGCAGGAGGTGCGCCGACTGGACGGTGAAATCATCTCCATCGAAATGTTCAAGGAAGGGGAAACCGATTTTGGTCCGCAGATCCAACGGCTCAAGGCCGAAGACCTGAAAAAGTATGGACTGGCGGTTCCGGTCGACGTGCCACGACAACCCGGCAAACCCCTCGGTCGAAACGAAAAGCGCATCCTGTATACTCCGGGATTCGACGCAATCTTCATCCCCAGTCGTTCACACGAGGTCGGCCTCCTCGCCGCACAGCTGGCGTTTCATGACATCAAAGTCCCGCTGCTGGGCACCAACGGCTGGAACTCACAGGACTTTGCCCGCACCGCCGATCGAACCGTCGACGGCGCCACATTCGTAGACGGCTTTTTCGTCGACAGCCCGAACCCCGCCGTGCAGGAGTTCGTGCAGCGGTATCACAAGCGCTTTCAATCAACCCCGTCGCTCTTCACCATGCAGGGCTATGATGCAGCCAGAGTCGTCATCGAAGGAATCGTCAGGGGGCGACCTCCGGCGAAGCGCTTCACGATTTCCTCATGACGCAGCGCAACTTGCCGACACTCGCCGGACCTGCCGGTTTCGGACCAGACGGCACCCTGCACCGACCGCTCTTTCTTCTGCAGGTGAAACAAGGTAAGTTTGTGCAGTTGGATTGATTGCCCATGAATTCCCTCTCACAGATTCTGCACACGATCTCGTATATGGGGCTCCCCTTATTGTTCGCGATGGTGCTCCATGAATATGCGCATGGATGGATGGCGGAGAAATGCGGCGATTCGACCGCAAAACGTGAAGGCCGGCTCACCATCAATCCGTTGGCCCATATCGATCCGTTCGGCACCGTCATCTTGCCGCTGATCTGTTTGATGCTGCCCGGGAGCTTTCTGTTCGGATGGGCCAAGCCGGTTCCGATTGATCCTCGGAACATGCACCAGCCTCGTCGTGACATGGCACTTGTGGCGGCTGCCGGACCCGGGATGAATCTGCTGCTCGCCGTCGCAAGTGCCTTGCTCTTAGCACTACTCTTGACATCGAACCGACCTGATCATTCAAAAGTTCGGTTGAAGCTGATGCTTCGTCAAGCCTCTTTGGGACCATGTTTCTCCGTCCGATCGCCATCATGGCGCTGTATTCCGTGATGATCAATGTGTTTCTCGCGCTGTTCAACCTGCTTCCGATCCCACCGCTCGACGGTGGACGGATCCTGACGTCGTTGCTGCCGCCGAAACCGGCTATGGCCTTAGCGCGATTGGAACCTTATGGCATGCTCATCCTGGTGGGGCTCATCGTGTTCGACAAAGAACTGGGCGTTATCCACACAATCACCGGAACCTTCGCCAAGGGTCTGTCCGGTACGATCTTGTCGACCGCGCTCGGTCTCCGCCCAGGAGTCGCAGAATGACCACAACACACAGACGAGTACTCAGGCGGCATGCAACCAAGCGGCCTCATGCATCTCGGCAACTATCTCGGTGCCTTAGAAAACTGGAAGGCATTACAAGAACAGTATGACTGCTACTTCTTCGTCGCCGACTGGCACGCGTTGTCGACGAATTATGCCGACACCAGCCGCATTCGTACGTTCGTGCGTGAGATGCTGATCGATTGGCTGGCCGGCGGCATCGATCCGGAACGATCCGACGATCTTCATCCAGTCCCGGATTCCGGAACATGCCATCCTCCACCTCTTGCTCGCGATGATGACACCCATCTCGTGGCTCGAACGCAACCCGACTTATAAAGAGAAACAAGAAGAGATTAAAGAGAAGGATCTCACGACCTACGGCTTTCTCGGCTACCCGGTCCTGCAGGCCGCCGACATCCTCTTGTACAAACCCGATTTTGTTCCGGTGGGAAAAGATCAACTGCCCCATCTGGAGCTGACGAGAGAGCTCGCTCGGCGGTTCAATGACATTTACAAAACAGCTGTATTCCCAGAGCCGAAGGAACATCTGACCAAGTTCCCCAAGGTGGTCGGTACCGACGGCCGGAAAATGAGCAAGAGTTACAATAATACGATCAACCTGTCGGACACCGAGCCGGTGGTCCGGAAAAAGCTCAAGACCATGGTCACCGATCCGGCACGCGTCAGACGAACCGATCCAGGCAACCCGGATCTCTGTCCCCTCTACGAATTCCATAAGATCTATTCCACCCAAACGGTTCAAGACCAGGTCAACCAAGACTGCCGAACCGCCGCGATCGGCTGTATCGACTGCAAGAAGCTCGTGGCGGACCGCATGGTGGAACAGTTGACGCCGATCTGGGATGCCCGCATGAAATTGATTCAACATCCTTCCCGCGTTGAAGACATCGTAGAGACCGGCAGCAAACGAGCGGCTGCGGTCGCCGGCGCGACTCTTCGAGAAGTGAACGAAGCCATGAAGATCTAGCCCGCCTCTCTCCTCACTGAATCTTTCCTGCAAGATTTGCGAATCCGCTAGAAGAACAACCAAGTCAGTGAAAAAATGCATCGCAGGATACCTATCAGCGAGGAGAAGCCGCTATGTCGCACTGGGCCGGCCAATTACGACTTGGGAGTATCGCTCTGCTCTTGGGACTTGTCTCGCTCTCCGGCTGCGGCACCTGGTGGCACGGGGACCATCAGTCCGTCACGATCTTCACCACACCACTCGATGCGCAGGTCGTGGTCGATGACCGCGTCCACTTACTGACACCGGGGACCGTCTCACTCAACCGAAAAGAGGACCACCAGGCAGTCATCACCAAAGACGGTTATGAACCCCAGACCATAACTCTAACGAGAACCTGGTCCTGGTGGGTGCTTGGCGATATCTTCGGCTGTGCCATCATCTTCTCATCCTCCTGTATTTCAATCGACAAAGACAACGGCGGTTACTACATCTTCGACGACAAGGTCTACGTGACGCTGGAGGAGAAATCGGCGGCAGCAGCATCCAATCAGCTGAATCAGTAACACTGTCGTGATACTGGAAACCATATTTGGTTTCCACGAAAGCATTCCAACCGTTGATTTTTCCGGTTAGGCAAAGGCAACCGCTCAGGTCACGCAACGGATGACCAGCTGGATCTATCAAACAAAACAATTGTGGAAGATATTTCTCTGATTGTCTGCTTCCTTCTCATAAGTCAGAAGCGTCTGCACGACATTGCGACTTGTGGTATTGTGCTGCGACCGACAGATGAGCATTCCGATGAAGAACGTATGATTCACTCTTGGCGATACTGGTCAGCTCTGATCTTCTGCCTGGCCGTCACATCATCGGTTTCGTTCGCTGCCGATCCGCCCTGCGACAAGTATCCACCGGCTAAGCAATCACGCTGTATCGCGATCTGGAAAGAGCTCAACCAGGAGGACGGGCCGGTTATCGCACAGTTTGGGCTCGATCAACAAAAACGGCGCGAGGGAGGGAAAATCAACGCTCAGCAACATCTCGCCGAAAACATGCACTTCATCAAACAATCGACCGAAAAGCGCCTCGAACGGCTCAAGGAACGCATGGTCAAGGAGTAGCCGCTATAACTCCTCGCCTTTCTCTTTTTCAGGAATTCCCCCGGCCGATTCCAGCAAGTCACGCCCCACGAGAATCGGCGCCTTGAAATGCACGGCCAGCGCAATGGAGTCTGACGATCGGCTGTCAAACACCTTGACCTGATCCCTGAATGCCACAGTCAATGCCGATAGTATGTACCGTTCTTCAGCGCAATCACCGTCTGCGTCACCTTTCCACCATAGGCGTTCAGGATCGTATGCATGAGGTCGTGCGTCATTGGCCGAGGCAGCTTTTCCCCGCTCAGGGCACTCTGTATCGAGAGGGCCACTGTGAGGTCGACGAAAATCGGAATCGTCCGGCCTTCAGCCTGCAGGAGCACGACCGGACCATGGTCCGACATACGAACCATCACCTCTGCAATTTTCACGAGGTCAGAATTGGAACGGAAGGGTTCCTCGGCCTGGGCAACAGAATAAACCGGTACTAACCAAAGCAGCGCGACGACTGCCGACAGCTTGCATGAAGCCATGGTCCACTCCCCATGCCGTCATACACGGACAAACTGATTCGATTCCTTCTCAATACCGATTTCGGTGTCCGGCCCATGTCCGGTCACAACCGTGGTGGCCTCATCGAGGGTATAGAGTCGCTCACGAATCGATTCCTCGATAACCTCAAAGTTGCCACCCCATAAGTCGGTCCGGCCGATGCTTCCCCGGAAGAGCGTGTCCCCGGCCAACAGGAGTTGGTCGTTCGGAACATGAAAACTCATCGACCCAGGCGTATGACCGGGGGTATGGAGCGCCACGATCGGCACTTGCCCTAACATCACCTTTTCCTCATCGGCAAGCCAATGGTCAGGAGGCAGGGCCGGCACATAAGAGACCCCGAAGACTCGACATTGGAGTTCGAGGTTCTTCCACAGTTCGAGATCGTCCTGATGCAAGCAAATCACCGCTCCGGTCGTTTTTTTGATCTCGCTGGAAGCTAAAAAGTGATCGAGATGGGCGTGCGTATGCAGGATGCGGCTGACGGTAAAACCCAGCTGCTGCACTTCCTGGAGAATTCGCTCCGGCGCACCTCCAGGATCGATGACGACCGCCTGTTTCGTGACAGGATCACCGATGATCGAGCAGTTACAACCAAGGGGTGGAACTGAAAAAGTCTTCCGGATCAAGGCGGTCATGATATGAGCATGCTACAGTCCAACGAGCTGGAAGCGCAAGCGAGAGGCTTCATCATCTCATTCTTTGATTCTTTACAGCGAATGGCTGCTTTTTGCGATTCGATCGTACCGGCCCGAGTCCCCAACGATGCAGCAAGATATGGACGAATACCACATGGACAAGTTGAGCTGAACCATAGATAATCTCACAATTCAATTGGGAGGACTATCGCGTGCGCACCGAAACGATCGTTGATCCATGGTCACTAGGCATCTGGGCCGTTCTGGTAATAGTTACCGCCGGCTGCGTTCCTGACGACAATTCCATTCGCATCGAGAATGAGGCCATCAAAAAGCAAGTCGCCAAACAAGAAATTCTTCTGAGCTCCTTGTTGGACGGGAATAAAGTGATGCATCAGCAGATCGATCTGCTCAATCAAGAACTCCGGGACGCAAAGAGCACCACGGAAGCCACGAAGACGGAAGCCAAACAGCAGATCGAGCAACTGGAATTGCAGCTGGCTGAGACCAAACGAATGATGGCAACTCAGATGACGGAATCCCTCAAAGTCGAGGAGAAAGGCGCACAGTCCGATACGCTCCCTCGACCTATGCCGACCGTCGCCAAGGTCGTTGAGGACGCACTGGCACGCAACGGGTATCAGATGAAGGTCAGCGTCAAGACCGATCAACGGGCGGTCTATGTGACGGAGCGCAAGATCTCCAACCCGACGTCGCTCGAAGTAACGGGGTCGAGGAATCAATACCTCATTTCCCTTCAAGCCCTTCCCGACAGCCTGACGAAAGTCGGCGTGAAAGCTGAATTCGAACGGGTCGCACAGGGGGGCCGCATCTTAAGCGTCAGCCGCGAAGAAACCAGCGAAATCGAGCACCGCCTGATCAACGAAATCAACAAGGCGCTCGCCAATCCAGCCAAGACATAAATCTTCCGCACACGGTGGTCACAATCACCGGTTTTCTTGGTCCGGTCGAGGCCTCGTGCTAGCATTCCCCTCCGATGACTCTCACGACCAGCGTGCACGATCTCCGCACCTTGATCCGCTCCTCCCATCCTCTCGTCGTCATTGAAACGGTCGAGGAGGAACGAGTCCTGGCCTTACTACAGTCGGTGACCGCACAGGAGCGCATGCCGCTCTTCGAGTGGTCCGTCACCAGAGGGCTCACCCGCGCCGACGAAGGCGCTACCCTCAGTAAGATGACCGCAACCCCCTTGGCCGTCCTTCAGCATCTTCATGGCCTGACAGTAGAAGCGGTGTTTTGGCTCAAGGATCTTGGGCCACATCTGCAAGATCCCGCTGTCTGCCGACAACTTCGGGAGGTAGCCGCAGTCTACAGCCGATCACGGGCCACCTGCCTGTTGACCGGCCAACCGATCACGCTGCCGTTGGACCTCGATAAGATTGCGGTGCGACTCGATCTGAAACTGCCGGATCGAGACGAGCTGCGGTCGATGTTGCGCGGCTTGCTCCAATCGTTGGGACCTCGAACAACCACTCGTCCACGGTCCACGACTCTCGCGCAAAGCATTCTCAGTTCGATAAACGAGACCAAGGCAGTCACGAACGGACCCTCGTTCCAGGAGTCCGATGCGATCCTTCGTGCTCTACAGGGCTTGACGCTCCATCAAGCCCGCCAGGTCATCGCACAATGTATCGTGGAACGTGGCACGCTCTCTGTCGAGGATGTCCAAACAATCCTGAAGCGGAAAGTGCAGGCGATCAAGGACGGAGGCCTCTTAGAATACTATCCCTTGGAGGATAATCGGTTTACGTTGGGAGGCTTCACCAATCTGAAGTCCTGGCTGGAGCGGGCACAAGTCGGGTTTACCGCCGAAGCCAAATCACTCAATCTCACCCCGCCTCGCGGCATCATGTTGGTCGGCGTGCCGGGCTGCGGAAAATCGCTCGCGGCGAAGGCCATCGCGCGGGAATGGAAACTCCCACTGCTGAAGCTCGATGCCGGACGGCTATTCGATAAGTTCGTCGGTGAATCGGAAAAGAATTTCCGCAAAGCGATCGAGATGGCGGAATCCTTATCCCCGATCGTCCTCTGGATCGATGAAATCGAGAAAGCGTTGGTCGCCGGCAGAGGAAGCGGCGACGCCGACGCGGGGTTGAGTCGACGACTCTTCGGCGCCGTTCCTCACGTGGCTGCAGGAAAAACAGCAGGACGTGTTCGTCGTTGCCACGGCCAATGATCTGTCGTCGCTGCCCCCCGAACTTCTCCGCAAAGGGCGGTTCGATGAGATCTTTTTCGTTGATCTACCGGACGATGCCGAACGGGAAGCCATCTGGAAGATTCACCTGGGCCTCCGGAAGCAGGACAGCAAGAAGTTCGACCTCATCAAGATCGTCAGCGCGAGCGACGGCTTCAGCGGGTCCGAAATCGAACAAGCGGTGGTAGCGGCCCTCTATCGGGCGCTGCATCGAAAAACTCCGCTCACGACCGACCTGCTCATTGAAGAATTGACCCACACGGTTCCGCTCTCCGTCACCCGGCGTGAAGACATCGATGCACTCCGACAGGCAGCCGAAGGCCGATTTGTGAACGTGCGGTAACCACCAATGTCATTTCCCTTGATCATCGCCCTTCTTGCAAGTGCAACTCTCGTGGGCTGCACCAAGCCTGCCCAGACGTTGAATGGGGAAGCCGTGACTCCAACAATCTCAGCGGAGAAGATGAGCCTCGTGAATCACCTGCACTGCCGCAGCCTTCTCCGACATCAGCCCCAGTCGTGGATCACCCTACTTCCTTCGTGACGTCTCTTCCCAGCCGATCAGCCATCGTTGAGTCTGCAACCAGGCTGATCGGAGCGCGGACGATTACAAGCCGCGGCAAACGTATCGCTTATGATTGTGCAGGGGTCACCCGTGCCATCTTCTTGGAGCACGGCATCGATTTGTATCGTGGAGATCTTAATGATCAGAAGAGAGAACGGCGTCCGGCTCATCCACAACCACGTGCGGCGGCATGGCACCCTTCATCGAGGATCGAACGTCAGTCCGGGCGATCTCGTGTTTTTCGATAATACCTGGGATTTCAACGGAGACGGCAAGCTGAACGATCCTCTGACCCATGTGGGTATCGTCGAACGGCTGGAACCAGACGGCACTGTGGTCTTCATCAGCCGCGTCGCCAATGCCGTCGAGCGTTACCGCATGAATTTAGACCAGCCTCATGTCCATAAGACCACCCAAGGCCTGGTGCTCAACGACTACATGCGGCGGAAACATCCAGCCGATCCGGACCACACGGCCCGTTTGACCGGTGAGCTGTTTTCCTTCTATGGAAACCTTCTAGACCCTCGGAGAAACATTTCCTCGGACGACACATTTACCCGGATCAGAGCCGACAGCGGGCTTCCGTCTCTCCATCCTCAGCTGTACATGAACGATGACGATGACGCTGCTTCCGGTCCGTCCCATGGCAGTTCAACCTCGAGAGGAAAGCCTGGGATTTAGCAATTGAACCTAACCTCACAATGATCTCTGCCGCCACTACAGAACAAGCCCATGATATCCGATAAAGAACATATCGTGGCGTCAACCATATGAGGATCGGCGCTGAGTCCCAATTCATCCTATTGACCTGGTAAGATTATCTCTATGGCTATCTCATCGAAACAAACACATGTTCGAGAAACCAACCCGCTGCGTCGAACCCTCACGGATGTCCGGCATGGGCTCTTGGGGTTGCATAAGTCCCTCATCGTCGCCGAACAGCTGACCTATGAGCGGATTTACGGCCGAGTGGACTCCACGGGTCAACTTCTACAGTTGGTGATGAACGACCCGTGGTTTACCTGGCTGCATCCGCTTTCTAATATGGTGGTCCGCATCGATGAACTGCTCGATGGGAACGATCAATTGACCGTCGATGATGTGGCGGTACTGTTGACCGAGGTGCGGACGCTCATTCGACCCTCGGAACTCGGCGACGGATATGAGCGGAGTTACTATGAGGCACTGCAGCGCGCCCCCGATGTCGTTCTCGCGCATTGCGAAATGAAGAAGCTGCTGACGCTGCCCTCACTGTAGAACCTACTGCTCGCTCTTCGAATGTGCCGTACCACCCGGCGACCCACAAAGACCGACACTTATATGATCGGCAATCACTCCGATGGATTATCCACTTCGCCGGAGCCCGGCGACTCAAACAGAGATCGGCAACCGCCACACATTCGAGACCGAACGGTAAATACCCCGCGTAGCCGAGCAACGGCATCTCGAACAGCTGAAACCGATGCACGAACGGAATGGCGTACTCCCAATGAGCAAGGCTCTTCCAGTTCCAGAGCTCCCAAACGAATCCGCAGATCAGGGCTGCCAGCGCCGATATCCACACACCCCGCCGATCGTCCTGCGCGAGTGATGACAGGACAGTCGGCCTCCCGGCCAATTCCTGAAGCGAGACCACTAACAACAGCGGTCCAACCCAGATAAGTGGGAACAGGTAATTGGGCCAGACGCCCAATGGCCAACAATCCGAGACATGACAATATGAGAAGCGACCAGCTGACTTGCTTCGTACTGTAGAGGCGTATCGGTCTGAACTGATGCCATACCCATCACTGACAGCAGGATACGAGGTCAGCAACTCCGCAGTGCCGAGAACGGCCGGCAGCACCGTCGCAGAATGGAAGTGTGGCTCGAAAGAAGTACTCAAGCGCCGACAGCTCTGCAACGGCACCGACGTAATACCAGTTCTGCACAAAACGATTCAGGTACTCGAACAGCCACCAGAAGGCGGCGCTCAGCGGAAACAGCGACAGGAAATAGCGAGGGCGATGGAGCATCATGCACCGGCCGGTGCGGGCGAATGTGGCAGCATTCACGGTCATGATGTAGCCGAGCCACAGCGGCGTGAACGTATGCTCCTGAACGACTGCCATCCAAGGAAAGCGGGTCCATGCTACCACCCACCAGAGGCACGTCCATCCAACCCCATATCGGAAAACCACGGTGCTGAAGGTTGCGTGCTGAGTGCTGAGTGAGAGGAGAAACTCGACGAAGGTTTGTGCTCGCTATTCGCAGAAGAATCGGTCCCACTAGCAGAGCGATCAAGAGCGTCAGAACGATGAATACCGGCCAGGAGAACGGTTCATGCTGCACATAATGGGTGCGCGGAGGAAATTCAAGATAGCGTCCGAGCGGCTGACCAGCCCACAGCACGCCGAGAAGCGGAAGCCCGAGGACCAGCGCAAGGAAGACGCAGGTGACGACGGCCCGGTTCATGCCTCTGCCCCTTTACAGTCGCCCTTCATCAAGTTCGATCACGTCAGCCCAGGTCGTAACAGATGGCAAGGAACTGATCGACGTGCCACGCTTGATCGCGATGTCCTGCATACGGCCCTGGAATCGCTGGTGGGCTGCATCGTCCTTCGGCCCAGAGGCTAGGAGATTTTCACTCCATTGGGCAACCTCCTCCGATGTCACTGGCTTACGGTGAACCTGGACCCATTGGAGCAATTCCTCGTCCGTTCCTCCAGCCAACACTCGCTGCTCGAAAACCTTCGCATCGATCCCCAGAAAATCGATTAGGTACTTATCAAACCCCACGGTGATGTAGTTGTAGTCCTGAATCTTACCTTGGTTCCGCAGACGTATCTTGTCGATAAACCGCCTCAAGTGAGCAATGCCACCGAGTAAGACTTTTGGACTACGAGGATAGGGTGGCTGTGACACGGTTCAGTTCTCCTATGTGAAGATTCAACAGACGATACAAACAGGAAACCGATGAAGTGTAGAGGAGCCGAAGAGAGAAAGGCAACCTGGCTAACCTGTCAAGTTTTTCTGGGTACTGCCGATACAGGCACGAGCAGTGAGGTTGATATGCAGCTCCGGTGCAGCCCAAGAATTTACGTGCGATACCCAGCCAGCGTCCAGACCGACAACGGCGCAGCGGAAGGCATACTCTTCGATCTCTCTGCGACCGGCTGCAGAATGCAAAGCAACGCGGCCCTCACTTCAGGGAGCTACCTCGCGCTGCACATCGAGGCGCCTGAAACAGAATCTCCGCTAGCCGTTGAAGTCTCCATCGTGCGATGGCACAAAGACAACCAATTCGGCATCGAGTTTCTCCGGTATGCGCAGGGAGTCCGTGAGCGAGTCTCAGATCTGGTCGAAGGTTGCGAAGCCCCTGTTGTTTCGAACCATGCTGAGCAGGAAGAGCTGACACTAAACCCAGTCGCAGCGTAAGCGCTTTTCCATTGAATCGTTCTTCAAATCCTTCTTAACCGCTACCCTATTCTTTTGCTGAGCCAAATCACCTCACAAATAGGCCATGGACAAGCCATGATCGAATTCCCTAATGCTCACTGCAATGAGGGACGGTAACACCCCGATCTGATTCATCGGCGGGAGGTGTCGTGCATCCATGCGTCCGACTGGTTGATCTCGTATTTATGCTACGATGGTTGGAACGTGAAGGCTATGACGTCACCTAATAGCACGAATGTTGACACCCACATGAACGCCCAAATCCTAGACCGCCATAAAGGCTGGCTCTCCGTCGGACATGATGAATATTGGACGTGGCAGCGGCTGGTACCATTCAATGGAGTTAGGAGCTTGACGATTTCGACCTGCCGGAGCTGCGACAATCGAGTCTCAATGCGAGAGTTCAACAGATCACAACAAATGTCCTTGCACGGTTTCGACAACACACCGCCCCACCCGCCGTAATCGCATATCGAGGGCAGTATGGTGCAGATCGTCAGTAACGGCCCTGTCCGGAGAGGCCTGGCATGAAGATCGCTCAATTGGTCCACCTAAGCGTGAGTGTGCCTCCCGAAACGTATGGAGGGACGGAACGAATAGTCTTCCACCTCGTGGAAGAGCTGGTCCGGCTCGGTCATGACGTCACGCTGTTTGCCAGTGGTGATTCGACCACGAGCGCGAAGCTCGTCCCCATCTGCGACCGCGCACTCACCCATATGCTGTTCATCAATAGAGACGCAATCATGACCCAGATGATGGAACAGGTGTGGAACCTGTCCCATCAGTTCGACATTATCCATTCTCATCTGGACTTCGTGGGATTTCCGCTTGCCCGCCGGTCCGAGGTCCCTGTCATTACCACGGTCCATGGACACCTGGGAGCGCCGGAATTGGCGAAGGTCTATCGCGAATTCTGGGAGATTCCTGTGGTATCCGTTTCGTATGCGCAGCGGGCACCCTTTCGCTCCAATAACTGGAACGCGAACGTGTACCATGGAATCCCAGTCGATCTCTATCGATTTCACTCAAAACCTCAGGGGTACTTTGCGTTCATGGGCAGGATGTCGCCGGAGAAATCGCCGGAGGTGGCGATCCGGATCGCTCAACAATTGGGCATGCCGTTGCGGATGGCCGCCAAGGTGGACCCGGTCGATCGTGAATATTTTGAGACCGAGATCGCCCCTCACCTGACCCATCCGCTCATCCAGTTCATCGGAGAGATCAGCGATCATGAAAAAGGCGCATTTCTGGGGAATGCGAGCGCCGTGCTGTGCCCCCATCGGCCGGAGTCGTTCGGCTTGGTGTTGATCGAAGCGCTGGCTTGCGGCACTCCAGTGGTGACCTATCGCTACGGGTCGTATCCGGAGCTGATCGACCATGAGGCGACGGGATTTCTCTGTCGAGATGAGCAAGAGATGGTGCAAGCCGCCCGCCGCGTCGGCGAGATTGATCGACGCCGATGCCGCCAAGCCTTCGAAGAACGATTTACGGCCGAGCGCATGGCGAAAGAGTATGTACAACTGTATGAACGAATGCTCCAGGAAGTGTCGGTGAGCGAATCCTTCTCTTCGGACGAATGATGCTGGTGCTGATCACAGAAACATCGGAGGAAGGCAGCAGGATGGCGGGACGCCTCGTCGCCCAGGCGATCAAGCAGACTCCGGCGTTGCGACTCGGACTTGCTGCGGGTAACACGCCGCTCGGATTGTACCGAAACCTGGTGGATCTGCACCGCACAACGCGTCTCGATTTCTCTCACGTTCGGCTTTTCAGTCTCGACGAGTTCATCGGATTACCGAGCGACAGCCCGCACAGCTATCGCATCTTCTTTCATCAGCATCTTCTCGACCATGTCAATATCAACCAGGCTCATCTCTATCTATTGCACGGACAGGCCGAGGACATCGACTCCTACTGTGTTTCGTATGAGCGGCTCATCCAAAACCAAGGCGGCATCGATCTGCAGATCCTAGGGATCGGGCAAAACGGCCACCTAGGATTCAATGAACCAGGTTCCAGTCTCAATTCCAGGACGGGGCGCTGTTTCCTAAGCGCGTCGACCAAACACAATCTTGCTCAAGCCTTCGATAGCGAGCCGATCCCTGAATGGTCTGTAACCATGGGCCTCGGCACCATTCGTGAAGCGCGAACTCTCTTGCTGTTAGGCTTTGGAGCACACAAGGCTGCGATCGTCGCCAAAGCCTTAGAAGGACCGTTGAGCGCTTTCATACCTGCCTCGTCCATTCAGTTGCATCCCAACGTCATCCTCGTGCTTGACCGTGAAGCTGCCGGTTCTCTCATGAATCAGGAATACTATCGGCAACAATCGTCTCAAGTGATGAAAAGCAATCACTGGTTCTTGGAACCTTGATTGACGCAGGCCGCTCCTAACAATCTTCCAACAAAGCCATAGCACGCGGCAGCCCGAGAAAAGTACATTCCACGTTTGCTTGTGCCGCTCACTTCAATCAAAGACTACTGATACGGTACGTTACCTCCCGCCGAATCCACCATTATGGGTTTGCGCGAGGAGAAAACCAGTCCGGTGAAAGTCGCGTCTTTAGCGAGACAGGGTGGGCAGGTGAGAAGAAGACAGGAAGTAATGGAGAGAGAAACTTGGACTTGATGTTGCGAGGCTTTTTAATTCGCCGCTTTCGCAGATTTTCCAGCATGCAGGTACTGATCGATCCCCGCCGCCATCTTACGCCCTTCGGCGATGGCCCACACAATAAGTGAGGCGCCGCGTTTGGTGTCGCCGCCGGCGAAGACGCCATCACGGTTGGTCATGAAGTTCTCGTCCACTGATACCGCCCCGCGCGCATCATACTTTACGCCCAGGTCGTCGAGCAGACCATTTTTCATCGGTCCGGTGAATCCCATGGCCAACAAAACTAGATCGACATGCATCTCGAAGTCGGTGTTGGAAACAGGTGTGAACCTGCCGTTACTGAACTGTACGCGATGCGCATGCAGTTTAGTAACATGTCCGTCGTGGCCGGTAAACTTTGTCGTGGAGACGCTCCACTGCCGGTCACAGCCTTCTTCATGAGCATGTGACGTGCGCAGTTGCATCGGCCAAAGCGGCCAGGGAGTTGACTCGGCACGCTGCGGCGGCGGCTCGGACAGCAATTCGAATTGATGCGCTTCGACGCAGCCTTGACGATGCGAAGTCCCGAGACAGTCGGACCCCGTGTCACCGCCACCGATAATGACGACCCGTTTGCCCTTCGCGGTGATCGGCTCATCGCTGAAAGAGATGCCTGCCGTACGCTTATTCTGCTGGGTGAGATATTCCATCGCGAGATGTACGCCCTTTAGCTCGCGCCCCGGGATCGGCAACTCACGCGCCTGTTCAGCACCCATTGTGAGACCCACCGCGTCGAACTGTTGGCGCAGCTGTTCGCCGGTGATGTCTTTGCCTACCGTGACGCCGGTTTGGAACTTCACTCCCTCGACCTTCATCTGTTCCAACCGTCTGTCGATGACCCACTTCTCCATCTTGAAATCGGGAATGCCGTAGCGGAGTAAACCGCCGATCCGATCGGCTTTTTCGAGAAGCGTCACGTCATGGCCGGCCCGCGCCAGCTGCTGTGCGGCCGCGAGGCCGGCCGGACCGGAACCGACGATTGCCACCGTTTTCCCCGTCCTGACTGCCGGCAAGATTGGAGTCACGAGCCCATCGTTGAAGCCACGATCGACGATATTCCATTCGATGATGCGGATCGAAACCGGATCTTCATTGATACCCAACACACAGGCCCCTTCACAGGGCGCCGGACAGAGTCTGCCGGTGAACTCAGGAAAGTTGTTCGTCGTATGAAGGGCTTTGAGGGCATCTTTCCATCGCCCGCGATACACGAGATCATTCCACTCGGGAATCAGATTGATCACGGGACAGCCAGTGTTGCCTTGGCAAAACGGTACGCCGCAATCCATGCAGCGCGCGCCCTGGGTCTTCAGTTTGTCCTCGGAGATCGGTTCGTACATCTCCTTCCAATCGAGCACACGCAGCTCGACCGGCTTGCGCTTCGGACCCTCACGGGCATATTTCATGAACCCCTTTGGATCACCCATCCCTTATCACTCCAGGTTGAGGAAGAACTTCTTTCGCACTGAGCCCTTAACCTCAACTTCGACCTTCTTAATGGACTGCGCTCGCCTTGCGTCTTCCGTTCTTCTAAGACGCGCTTGTAATCCACCGGCATCACCTTCACAAACTTCGGCAAGGTGGCCTCGAACGCATCCAGCACTTGCTTCGCCTTACGGCTGCCCGTGTACAGAAAGTGCTTGGTGATCAACTCGTGCGAGCAGTCGTTTGTCTTCCTTCGTCGTCACCGGCTCCAGTTCGACCATGCCGAGTGTTGCAGCGGCTCTGGAACGTCCCCACGTCGTTCAGCACAAACGCCACTCCCCCGACATGCCGGCGGCAAAATTTCGGCCGGTCCTGCCCAACACCACGACCACCCCACCGGTCATGTACTCACAACCGTGATCGCCCGTCCCTTCGACGACGGCCTGCGCCCCGCTGTTCCGCACGGCAAACCGCTCACCAGCCATCCCGTAGAAATAGGCTTCCCCTTGCGTGCCGCCATAGAGCGACGTGTTGCCGATCAGAATTGTCTCCTCCGGCGTTATAAAGACTGTTCTTCGGCGGAAAGACGATGATCTTGCCGCCGGACAGACCCTTAGCCGATATAGTCGTTGGACTCGCCTTCCAATGTCAGCGTGATGCCTTTCGCGAAGAAACGCCCCGAACGATTGTCCGGCCGAGCCGGTAAACTTGATCGAGATCGTATCCTCCGGCAACCCGTCCAACCCATACTTTTTCGCGATCTTGCTGGAAAGCATCGTGCCGACCGTCCGATTGATGTTCCTGATCGGCAGATCGAGCGTGACCTTCTCGCCCTTCTCGATCGCGGCCTTGCAGAGCTCAACCAGCTTGTTGTCGAGAATATCCGCGAGACCATGATCCTGCTTCTGCACACAATAGCGCGGCACATCCTCCGGAACATCAGGAGCCGTCAGCAGCGGCGTGAGATCCAGCCCCTTGGCTTTCCAATGGTCGACGGCCTTAGTAATCTTCAGTTTGTCGACACGGCCGACCATCTCGTTGATCGTCCGGAAACCAAGCTTTGCCATGAACTGCCGCGGCTTCTTCGGCCACGAAGAAGAGATAATTCACGATATGTTCCGGTTTGCCGTCGAACTTCTTGCGCAATTCCGGATCCTGCGTCGCGATGCCGACGGGACAGGTGTTCAGATGACACTTGCGCATCATGATGCAGCCTTCGACGATCAGCGGCGCGGTCGCGAACCCATATTCCTCGGCGCCCAGCAGGGTGGCGATGACCACGTCGCGGCCGGTCTTCATCTGACCGTCCGTTTCAACACGGATGCGCCCGCGCAGATCGTTGAGCACCAGCGTCTGATGAGTTTCCGCCAGCCCCAGTTCCCAAGGAATCCCGGCGTACTTGATCGATGACAATGGAGACGCGCCCGTGCCGCCCGAATCGCCGCTGATAAGCACCTTGTCCGCATGAGCCTTGGCGACACCGGCTGCAACCGTGCCGACGCCGACCTCCGCCACCAGTTTCACGGAGACACCGGCATCCGGATTGGAATTCTTCAAGTCGAAGATTAACTGCGCCAAATCCTCGATCGAATAGATGTCGTGATGCGGTGGCGGCGAAATCAAGCTGCACACCAGGCGTCGCATAGCGAAACTTTGCAATATTCTCATCCACCTTGTGTCCCGGCAACTGGCCGCCTTCGCCAGGCTTGGCTCCCTGCGCCATCTTGATCTGCAATTCCCGCGCGTTCACGAGGTAATGGGCCGTGACTCCGAATCGGGCCGACGCCACCTGCTTGATATAACTGTTCTTGGAATCTCCATTCGGAAGCGGAATGAACCGCTCAGGATCTTCACCGCCTTCGCCGGTGTTGCTCTTGCCGCCGAGTCGGTTCATCGCGATCGCCAGCGTTTCGTGCGCTTCCTTGCTGATCGACCCAAACGACATGGCGCCGGTGTTGAAACGCTTGACGATTTCCTTGGCCGGCTCCACTTCTTCGATGGGAATCGGCTGGGGAACGAACTTGAACTCCAGCAGACCACGCAGATTCGACCGCCGATTGCTCTCGTCGTTCACGAGTTGCGCGAATTCGGCGTAGGTCTTCGGATCGTTCGAGCGGCTGGCGTGCTGCAGTTTGTAGATCGTCTCCGGATTCCAGTTGTGATGCTCACCCTGGATGCGGTAGTGGATCTCGCCGCCGAAATCCAGTTGACGGATCGCGCGCCGGCTCATAGGCCAGTGAGGTGTCGGCGTAGCGTTTCCTCACCGATCTCGCGGATGCCGACTCCTTCCACGCGCGACGGGGTCCCGGTGAAGTAGCGGTCGATCAGTTCACGATTCAATCCGATCGCCTCGAAAATCTGCGCGCCGCAGTAGGACTGCACCGTCGAGATCCCCATTTTCGAGAAAATCTTAAGCAGACCCTTGTTGATGGCCTTGATGAATTTCCCTTCCGCCGTCTGCGCGTCGAGTCCTTCCGGCAGATAGTTGTCGCGCTCCATGTCGACGAGCGACTCGAAAACCAGATACGGGATTGATTGTCCCGGCGCCATAACCGATCAAACAGGCGAACTGATGCACATCGCGCGGCTCGCCGGTTTCGAGAATCAAGCCCGCTTCGGTTCTCGTACACTCACGAACCAGGTGGTGGTGGACTGCGGAGATACCGAGCAAACTCGGGATCGGAGCCCACTGTTCATCGACGCCACGATCGCTCAAAATGAGGAATGTGTAGCCTTCCTTGATCGCCTGCGAGGCCTGCCGGCACAGCTCATCGACCGCTTCGCCAAGCCCATCCGGACCTTCGGCGACGCGGAACAACATACGGAGCGTCTTGCTCTTGAAGTGCGGATCGGACATGCCGCGGATCTTTTGCAAATCGGCATTCGTGAGAATCGGCTGCTGCACCTTGATGCGGCGGCACGACTCCGGCGATTCGTCCATCAGGTTCGGCTTCGGGCCGATGTTGGTCACGAGCGACATCACGAGCTGTTCGCGGATCGGGTCGATGGGAGGATTCGTCACCTGCGCGAAGAGCTGCTTGAAGTACTTGAACAGGAGCTGCGGCCGATCGGACAGGACCGCCAACGGGGTATCAGTGCCCATCGAGGAGATCGCTTCTTCGCCCGTCACGATCATCGGCGTGATGACCATCTTGAGTTCTTCGACCGTGTAACCGAAGGCTTGCTGCCGCTGGCGGATCGTCGGGTGGTCTGGCTGCGGCACATTCAGCGGTTCCGGCAACTCATCCAGCGAGACACCGTACTGCGTCACCCAACTGCGATAGGGCTTGCGGCCCACGATATCGGCTTTGATCTCCTCGTCATCGATGATGCGGCCCTGCACCGTGTCGACGAGGAACATTCGACCCGGTTGGAGTCGGCCTTTCATGCGGATATCTTTCGCGTCAGCCGGCAAGACGCCCGCTTCGGATGCCAGGACCACGAGACCGTCGGTCGTCACCTGATAGCGGCAGGGACGGAGTCCGTTCCGGTCCAACGTCGCGCCGATCATCTTGCCGTCGGTGAAACAGACGGCGGCCGGTCCGTCCCACGGCTCCATCATCGCCGCGTGATACTGATAGAAGCCCCGGCGATCCAAATCCATCTGAGCATTGGCCACCCATGGTTCTGGAATCAGCATCATCATGGCATGCGGCAGCGAACGGCCCCCGAGCAGCAGAAATTCGAGGGTGTTGTCCAGGCAGGCCGAGTCGCTTTGGTTCTCGGAGACAATCGGGAACAGTTTCTCCATGTCCTTCCCGAACAGCTCGGAATGAAGACGGCCTTGGCGGGCCTTCATCCAATTGACATTCCCCTTCAGTGTATTGATCTCTCCGTTGTGGCACACATACCGATAGGGATGGGCCCGCGGCCACGTGGGAAAGGTATTCGTGCTGAAGCGTGAGTGCACCAAGGCCAGCGCGCTCACCATCCGTTCATCGGTGAGGTCCTGGTAGTAGGCCGCCATTTGATGCGGCAACAGCAGTCCCTTATAGACGATGGTATGGGCCGACAAACTGGATACGTAGAAGTGTTCTCGCCCTTGAATCGCCGATTCTGCCACGGCTTTTTCAACCCGCTTGCGGACCATATACAGTTTTCGCTCGAACTGAGCCTCATTCAAGGCATCGCGCGCGATGAAGATCTGCCGCATGAACGGCTCGGTCGTTCGCGCTTGGGCACCGATCTGGTCGCTCTTGACCGGCACGTCGCGCCAACCGAGCAGACGCAAGCCTTCTCCCGCTAGAATCTCGGTGAACAGCTTCTCACACAGCCGTCGGGAGTCTGCGTCGGGTGGTAGAAACAGCTGCCCCACTCCGTACTCACCGACTTCCGGCAGTGATACGCCGGCATCCCCTGCGACTCGCTTCAGGAACGTGTGTGGGACCTGCAAAAGAATTCCGGCTCCGTCTCCCGTGCAGGGATCACAACCCTGCGCACCTCGATGGGTAAGATTCTCCAATACTTGAAGTCCTTTGCGGACAATGTCATGGGATTTCTTCCCTTTGATATTGACGACGAAGCCGATCCCACAGGAGTCCTTCTCGTACTGAGGGTCGTAGAGCCCTTGTCGGCGGGGAAATCCAGGAATAGTCATGTGCCGATCTCGTTCAAAGAATGAGTGTTTTCCCTATGGTATGGAGAATGGAGCCAGCGAGAACCTGGGGTGGTTTTCCCCCATAGCCTTTAGGGTGAACCTCACCCGATTGTTAGGATGGGAACTTACTGGATGGGTCATTCTTCTGTCAAGGTTACGAGACTTATACCTTTTTCAATTGCTTGACTTTATTTCCTCGGCTGCCATACCATCCGCCGCATGGCACAAGGTCCAGCGATCGCAACCCTGCACAGCATGTCGGATGTGTGGGACGCCTACCGTGATGAACTGGACGGAGTGGAAGATCGAGTCAGGAAGAACCTCGACTCCAGCGTGACCCTGGTCAATACGGTCGCCGCCCACATCTTGAGCGGGGGCGGCAAACGCATCAGACCCCTGCTCCTCCTCTTGTCGGCTCGCCTCTGCGGTTATCCTGGAACCGAGCACCATCAACTTGGCAGCATCGTAGAATTCATTCATACCGCCACCCTGTTACACGACGATGTCGTGGATGACGCCGATCTCCGGAGAGGCAGAAGAACCGCGCGCAAGGTGTGGGGAAACCAGATCAGCATTCTGGTCGGCGACTATCTCTATACAAAGGCCATGTGCAAAGTCGTCGAGTTCCGGAGCCAAGGCATCAATGAAGTCCTCGCCGAAGCCTGTAACAAAATGGCGGAAGGTGAAGTCCTGCAGATGTACTACAACGGGAACCCTTCGATGCCGGAAATCGATTACATCAAGATCGTCGAGCACAAGACTGCCAGCTTGATTGCGGCGGCCTGCCGCATGGGCGCCATTCTGGCCGAGGCTTCAGAGACGCAACAGGAGGCACTGTTCCGCTTCGGTCAATACCTCGGCATCGCCTTTCAAGTCGCCGACGATGCTTTAGATTACATCGCCAACGGCGAGTCACTCGGAAAAACGATCGGGCAGGATCTCCGGCAAGGGAAAGCGACGTTGCCCCTGCTGCATCTGTTACAGCATTGCTCGGAGCAAGATCGCCAGATGATCAAGGATCGAATGGAAACTCGGACGCTCAGCACCGCCGATCTTGAACGTATCCTATTCCTAATGGCCGATTTCGGTTCGATCACCTATGCGATGGATCGCGCGAGCGCCTATATCGCCGCCGCCAAACATGAGCTCGAACACTTCGACGATAGTGCCGCACGGCGCGCGTTATCGGTCGCTGCTGATTACATGATTATCCGCGACCGGTAGCTGTCTTCCCGCAGCTGGAAGGACGCTGGGCCGTAGGAGCGGCACGGCGTAGGGCGAAAGGATCCCACTCTCTCCTAATAACCATCAAACGTCGTCGCTGTCACGACATTGCTAAGAGGTTGTTCATGTCACAGATCTTTCCGTTTCAGGGCATGCTGTACGATCAGACGCTCGTGGGCTCCATCAAAGATGTGGTCGCCCCGCCGTACGACATTATCGATGCGGAGGGACAGAAACGACTTCACGACCGTCATCCCCATAACATTATCCGAATGGAATTGGGACTTGACCAGACCGGTGACAGCTCTGCCCACAACCGATATACCCGCGCATCAGCGACGCTGCATACATGGCTCAACGAGGGTATTCTCAAGCGCGACGCACAGCCGGCCGTCTACTTTCATACGATTGAATACACTCCTCCATATGCAGCCCTCGACGCTCCCAAGAAAGTGCTTCGAGGGTTTTTGGCGCTGGCAAAGCTGGAAGCGCTGGACTCCGGACATATTTACCCTCACGAGAATACACGCGCCGCGGCCAAGACTGATCGTCTGAATCTGATCGAAGCCTGTCGCTCAAACTTCAGCCCGATCTGGTCCCTCTACTCCGATCCGCTCGGTGCCATCATCCAACTTCTGGAAACTGCGGTAAAAGGCACGCCGGCGCGCTACGACTTTCAAGACGATGTCGGCTGTCGCGAATGCCTGTGGGCCGTAACCGATGAGACGGTCCTTCAACAAGTGACCGACGCGATGCACAGCAAGCCGCTTTTCATCGCGGACGGTCACCATCGCTATGAAACAGCGTTGAACTATCAAAAGCTCCGGCGACAGCAGGCGGGCTCTCAGACCGGGCTGCAATCCTACGACTCAGTGCTCATGCTGCTCACCCCGCTTGAAGATCCAGGATTGACCGTGCTGCCGACACACCGAGTGGCGACCACCCCTTTGCCTTCTTCAGACCAGATCAAGACGGTACTGGGACACGCGTTCGAGTTTCGAGAATTCCCCTTCAGCGCATCCACACAACAGCACGCGCGGTCACAGTTCCTGACCAGCCTACGGATGGAAGGGAAGCATACCCCGGTGTTCGGACTGACGCGACAAGGCGACGGCCGATACGTCACGCTCACGCTGAAGCCGGCCCATCGACCTTCCACCCAGGCATCACCTCGAGCCAAACTCGACGTCTCCACTGCTGCAACAATTGATCGTGACCAGGCTCTGTCCCACGCAACAGGAGCAAGAAGCCATTCTCTACACCAAAGATGACCACGAAGCTCTGGACTGGGTGGCCAACGGAACAGGGACGGGCGCATTCCTCCTCAACGCTACGAAGGTCAGTGAAGTTCAAGCCGTCGCGGCAGCTGGAGAACGGATGCCGCACAAATCAACGTATTTTTACCCGAAGCCGTTGACGGGACTCGTCATCAATGTGATGAACGGTTAGGTGGAGATGTTTTGTCAATCGCCGCTTATCAACCGCAACACGACTCTCTGGCCGAACCGGCCGTAACGGCCGTGATGACCAGAGGCAGAGGGTTTTCCCGATGAACGCCAAAATTCTTATCATCGACGATGATCCCGACATCGTCATGATGCTCGAAGGACCGGCTGCAAGCCTCCGGATATGAGACCGTGGTAGCCACCGAAGGGCGACAGGCGCTTGACCAAATCGTCCACGAATCTCCGCAGCTTCTTCTTCTGGACCTCACATTACCCAAAGTGTCAGGGATTGATGTCCTCAAGCGTCTGTCTCAGATGAAGCTGTCGGACAATATTCCCGTCATCGTCATGACCGCGCATGCATCCATTGAAGCCGCAGTCGACGCCATGAAAGAAGGAGCCTACGACTTCCTGACCAAGCCCCTCGACAAAGACCATCTGCTCATCGTAATCCGCAAAGCCTTGGAACGGGATGCGCTGCGACGACAGGTCGCGTATCTCCGTTCCGAGGTCGACGGCCGCTACGCTTCCATCGTCGGCAACAGCCCATCCGTGAGGTCCGTCGTGGAATCGGCACAACGGGCCGCCAAATCCGATGCGAGCGTGTTACTCCTCGGTGAAAGCGGGACCGGCAAGGAACTCTTCGCCCGGTCGGTCCATCAGTGGAGCCATCGTTGTGCCATGCCGCTCATCGTCATCAACTGTGTCGCCTTGACGGAAACGCTGCTGGAAAACGAACTGTTCGGACACGAGCGAGGGGCGTTCACCGGCGCCGACCGGCAGCAGAAGGGCAAGCTGGAAATGGCCGACGGTGGGACCGTCTTCCTCGACGAGATCGGAGATATGTCCCTGCCTTTGCAGGCTAAGCTGTTACGTGTCTTGCAAGACCGGGAGTTTCACCGCGTCGGCGGTTCCAAAACCGTCTCGGTGAACATACGCATTATCGCGGCCACGAACAAAGACCTTCGGCAAGCTGTGAGAACAGGCCAATTCCGCGAAGATCTCTATTTTCGGCTCAACGTCGTGAGTCTGACTCTGCCGCCGCTTCGCGAACGATCGGAGGATGTCGCGGCCCTCGCTCAGTTCTTTTTAGATCGACATACGAGAGATGCGAAACGACCAGGCATGATTCTGAGTACAGCCGCATACGATACCTTGATCCGCTATCCATGGCCGGGAAACATTCGAGAATTGGATAATGTGGTCGCGCGCGCCGTCGTCTTGAGCCAGAAAGACACCATCGAACCGGAGATGTTGGCGCTGTTGGCAGATGACGCCGTCCTCCGTCGAAAAGACGACGCTCCACTGCCATATCTCAACCTGCCCTACCATGAATCGATGGAGCAACACAGCCGCTATATCATCGCGCGCGCGATGGAGCAGGCGGAAGGCAATCAGACAAAAGCCGCCGAATCGCTCAGGCTCCAGCGAACCTACCTGGCTCGGTTGCTCAAACAGCAAAAAGAATAGGCATGATGGAAGATGGCCGGCCGGTCAACGGTGGAGCGGCGGTGGTCGAGATCACCTGCTTCTTACTTGAGCGGAACACGCGGCTCGAGAGACTGTCGGTCTTCCAGACGCATCAGTCCCGCTCGGACATCCCGTTCCGCCTGCGTATAACGCTCGGTCGTACCGACGTCCGACCAATACCCCTGCAAGTCATACCCGAGCATCGGTTCTCCCCGCTCGATGGCCCTCACATAGGGATCAATGATCGAGGAGGCTGCTCCCTTCGGCACATCCCGGAGCAACCGAGGATGCAAGATGTGAATCCCGGCGAACATGCGCGACGCCGCTGAAACGGAGCCCACCAGCCCTTTTCCGGTTATACGAAGGATTTGCCCCTCGTTTCCCACCTCAACCAACCCCCAGCGAGCAGCGTCAGGGTCTTCCCTGAGTACCAATGTTGCCGCCGCATTGCGCGTGCGGTGGAAATCACAGAGCGCCTCAAGATCCAATTCCACCAGCGTATCCCCGTTGAGTATCAGAACCGGCTCTCCCGAAAAGTGAGGCTCGGCCTGTTTAATCCCACCGCCGGTTCCAAGAATGACCGGCTCATGGGAGTATATGATCCGAATCCCGAATTTCGACCCGGTGCCCAACGCCTGCTCAATCATCGGACCCAGGTAATGCAGGTTGATGACAACTTGACGGAACCCATGCCGCTTCAGCAGCAGCAAGTTCCAGACGATGAGCGGGGCTCCGCCGACCGGCAGCAACGGTTTAGGAATAGTGTTCGTCAGCGGTCTCAGGCGGGTGCCGAGACCGGCCGCAAGAATCATGGCTTTCACACGATCAATGCTGAGGATTGAGTGCTGAGTGCTGAGTCGATGATCCGACGCTCAGTCCTCAGCCCTCACCCCTCAGTCCTCTACTGCAATTCCGGCACATGCGGGCTGAGGTGCTTCCGGAGGGTATCCAGTTCGGGATATTTTTTAAGATTGCGTTTGACGTAGCTCAAGACACGAGGAATATCGGCTAAGAACTTCGGATTACCTTTGACCCGATCAATGTAGACAAACCGGCCGGCCGCCTTCAGATTGCGTTGAATGCTCGTCAAATCAAACAGTCGTCGGAACACGGCACGATTGGTCCAGACGAAACGCCGTTCAGCCAGCTGGTCGAGGTAGTACTCCAGCAAATCGTCAACGAGAGCTTCGTCGAGTTGAATGTAGGCGTCCCGCAACAGTGAGGCAAGATCGTAGCTCGCCGGTCCCATCAATGCATCCTGAAAGTCGATGACGCCAAGCCGCAGTCCATCGACCATCAAATTGCGAGAGTGGTAATCACGATGCGTGAAGACGCGTGGCTGCCCAACAAGTAATTCCGCAATCAGCCCGAACTCCCGCCTGATTGCCGTGGCGTCCTCATCGGGCAACGGTTTGCCGTTGCGCGCCACGATGCCATACTCCAAGAAGTGATCGAACTCCCACATCAACAACGGCGCGTCGAAGCTGCGGTGAAACGCCACACACCCGGGATCCGCCGGCGTCGTGGCACTGATCTGCATCTGGACCAAGACGTTGATCGCCTGTTTGTACCGCGACTCCAAGCCAGGCGCATCCGCCTGACTGACGGCCTCCGCCAACGTTACATCCCCGAAATCTTCCAGATAGAGCAGCCCTGCGGATTGATCATAGTAGTGAAGTGTAGGCACCGGCACATTCGCTTTGGCCAAATGCGACATGATATTGATGAACGGCAGTTCGGAGATCTGATGGATACCCCCGCTCACCGCCTCTTCAGACTGTTTGAATCCTTCCGGCTCAGCCAGCTGCATCACGATCACAGAGTGTGGTGGTCCACCAGTCATGGCGGCTCGATAGTAGCGTCGATTGGAGGCATCTCCTGCCAACGGCGTCAGCGTTCTCAAGATGAGGCCGTGAGGAAGATGAGTCTCAATTGCCTGAGCGATGACTGTTTGATCGGGAGGAGATAACGGAGCTTTGAGAGAGGTTGTGTCGGACGGCAACATACTCAACAAATTATAGCGAGTGTCCCGCGACTTGTCACGAATACCACGTATTCAAGCGATGCTACGGCAGCGCCTCCGGAATCGAACTCACCGGTCTGAGATTCAATACCCGATGCATGGCGGCCACTCCAAGCGCGGCTCCGACCGTATCTGCCAGCCAATCGAGCCAACTCGAATCTCGAAACGGAACGAAGGCTTGGTGAACCTCGTCGGTCGCGCCATACAATGAGGCTAGGAGAATGGCCGCAGGGATCGCTTGCCGCCTCCACGAATCATGTCCGCTTCCACGAATTGCTCGGTAGCACAACGCGCCTAATACTGCATATTCGACAGCATGCAAGACCTTATCACTGAAATACGTGACGAACGGTACATGGGTTTCAGGATGTGACTGCGCGGATAAATAAAAAATGAGCCCGGCATATCCGCACACCGGCCCCCAGTACCGAAAAAATGTCGTCATCTCAACTCCTCACGCGACGTTCAATCAAAAATCCATTCGCAGATTGCATGCTCATACCCCCTATGACATACTCGCCGAAAGAAAGAGGAAAGCGGCATCGATGAAGCATGTCCACGTGTCTTTCCTATGGCATATGCACCAACCCTATTACACCGATCCGGTGGCCGGATCGGCCAGTATGCCGTGGGTACGTCTGCATGCGACCAAGGCCTATTATGATATGGCTTATTTGTTGGAGAAATTTCCAGGTATTCACTCCACGTTTAATTTTACGCCATCCCTCGTCTTGCAGTTACAGGAGGTCGGCACCGGCAAAATCCTCGATCTTTTTCTGGAACATGCACAACGTCCGGCGGCCAACCTAACTCTTGAAGAAAAGGCCTTTCTGGTCCGGCATTTCTTTGCGGCCAACTGGGCGACAATGGTACGCCCCTATCCACGATACCATGAGTTGCTGGTGAAACGGGGATTGGACATACCGAGGCATGATCTCCACCGCGTCGCCTGTCAATTCTCCACGCAAGAGCTGCTGGATCTGCAAGTTTGGCACAACCTCGCCTGGTTCGGATACGGCACCGTTCAACAATATCCTCGTCTGGCAGCCCTGCGCCAGAAAAATCGCGGCTTCACCGAAGACGACAAGCAGGAAGTATTGGAACTACAACGGACGACTGTGGGCGAAATCCTCCCCCTGTATCGACGACTCATGGAGCGAGGACAAATCGAACTGACCACGACTCCTTTCTATCATCCGATTCTGCCGCTGGTCATCGACACCGATATCAACCGGCGGGCCAGGCCGGACCTCCCTTTGCCCGCTCGTTTCCATGCACCAGATGATGCCGCAGCTCAACTTCAACAGGCCGTCGATTTTCATCGTCAAACATTCGGTCGGTCTCCGACCGGTTTGTGGCCGTCAGAAGGGTCGGTGTGTCCGGAAATGCTTCCTCTTATCCATCAGGCCGGTCTCCGCTGGTTCGCCACGGACGAAGGCATCCTCGCACGCTCTCTGGAAATGTGCGGCCGTCCATGGCACCGACAGTCTTCGCTCTATCAACCCTATCGCATCGGTGAAGACGAGCATGCTTTGACCATACTGTTTCGCGACCGCGAGATCTCCGACGCATTCGGATTCGTCTACCACAAGACGACGCCCGAATCCGCCGCCGAAGATGTTCTGCGGCGCTTGCGGGGCATCCTCTACGACGCGCCCCAAGAGAAGCTCGTCATCGCCATCATTCTGGATGGTGAAAACCCGTGGGAACATTATCATGACGGGGGTGAACAATTCCTTTCCCTCTTGTACGAGGCCTTCACAAACCACAAACTGGATCAAGCCGGGCAGATCGCGGTCCAAGCGTCGACGATTTCCGATGCGATCACCTCCGTTCAGCCCACACAGCAGCTCTCCTGTCTCCATTCAGGCTCCTGGATCAACTCCGACTATAAAATCTGGATCGGGCACCAGGAAGACAATCGCGGATGGGATCTCCTTAGTCATACCCGCAGTCGGCTTATGGATGTTGCCCCGAGTCTTCCGTCCGACCGCGCACGGGCGGCTTGGCAAGAACTGTATGCCGCTGAAGGCAGCGACTGGTTCTGGTGGTACGGCGATGATTTCGATACCGATTTCAAACCAGAATTCGACCGGCTCTTCCGAACGCATCTCCGCAATGTGTGGACGCATATGGGCATTCCGCCTCCCGATTACCTGAATGCCTCGATCTGCGCCACGGCTATCGCCTCGGAGTTCGATTCGGTCCAACAGCCGCTCGTCCTATTGAATCCCACGATCGACGGCATAGTGACCGACTTTTTCGAATGGCGCGGCGCGGGGAGCATCAATACCCGGCCCCCGCTTGGCGCCATGTGGAAAGCCGACGGGTTCTTCACCGCGATCCGATTCGGATGGAGCCTGGATCACCTCGTGCTGAGATTCGACCCCGACGAGACGAGCACAACTCGACAGGGCCTCGGCATCGACATCACTCTGCAAGGGTCTCAATTCACGTTTCGACTTACGTTTCCGCTTTCTTCGCCCGGCCCGGGAGCATTTCTCCTGTTTCGTCAGACCCAGGCGGAAGCCTGGCAGGAAATCGGCTCGTATGGGTCGATAAACTGCCCGTACCGTTCTGGAATTGGCCGTTCCTTCGAAAGAGTTGTGCCTGGAACAAGGGAATACGGTCCAGATGTCCATCATCGTGCGAGAACATGGCCTCGAAGTGGCCCGCTATCCCGACCATTCTCCGGCCTTCCTCACCGTACCAGGGCCGGAATTTGAAGCCGAACTGTGGAGAGTCTAAGAGGAAGTGCTGAGAGTTGAGTGCTGAGTTTTGAGTTGTGAAAATTTCCCCCCTCTGGGACACTGAGCACTCACAACTTCAAATAGAGGGAGCACATGCCTGATCTGAGACGTGACCCCATTGTCGGCCGCTGGGTGATCATTTCCACCGACCGAAGGGGCCGCCCACATGATTTCGTCAAACCTCAACAGACCCGACCTGTTTCGACGGCCCTCTGTCCATTTTGCCCGGGACAGGAACGGCTCACGCCGAAAGAAATCATGGCCTATCGACCACAGCCCAGCGGACCCAATTCTCCCAACTGGACCGTGCGTGTCGTGCCGAATAAATTTCCCGCGCTGCACGTTGAAGGTGACATGGGTCGCGAGGGGGTCGGACTCTACGACCGCATGAACGGCGTGGGAGCCCACGAAGTCATCATCGAAACACCCAATCACGTCGAAGGTCTCGCCGATCTCCCGGCCAAGAAGATCGAGGACATGCTGTGGGCCTATCGAGACCGCATGATCGATCTCAGAAAGGATCTTCGGCTCCGCTACATTCTCATTTTCAAGAACCACGGCGCATCCGCCGGCGCCACACTGGAACACAGCCACTCTCAGCTCATCGCCCTGCCGATCGTCCCGACCAACGTGCAAGAGGAACTTGACGGATGCCGCAATCATTATCAGCAAAAGGAGCGTTGTATCTACTGCGACATCCTCCGACAGGATCTCTCGGATGGTGATCGGATCGTCGCCGAAAATTCGGAGTTCCTCTGTGTGACGCCGTTCGCGCCTCGGTTTCCGTTCGAAATGTGGCTTCTTCCCAAGCGGCATGCGGCGTATTTTGAAGAAAGTCAGAAGTCCCAGTTCGAATTTCTGGCCCCCATCCTTTCCGAGTCATTGCGCCGCATGGACAAAGTGCTGTCCCGCCCCCCATACAACTTCATCCTCCACAGCTCTCCCCTTCACGAGAAAACCTGCGATTACTACCATTGGCATCTGGAGGTGATCCCCAAATTGACGCAAGTTGCCGGCTTCGAATGGGGCACCGGTTTCTACATCAATCCGGTGTCACCGGAAGAAGCCGCGACGTTTCTCCGCGAAGCGGTGATCTAAGTGCCGACCCGCTTTCGTCTTGAAGACCCCATCCTCAAGGAGGTTCTTCACTGCGTTGAGCAGACTATTCGTCGTGGAGGAGGAAGGGTCTGGCTGGTCGGCGGCTCGGTTCGCGATCTCGTGCTCGGTCGACAGCCCCGGGATCTGGACATCGAAGTCGTTGGACTCCCACCCGGTCAAGTCCATGCACTGCTGACTGAGCACTTCTCCGTGCAATTCGTCGGAAAATCGTTCGAGGTCTTCAAGCTGCAAGGTCTGCCGGTCGATGTTTCCATTCCCTCCCGCATGGTTCATGACGACACATCCCTCCCCGGTTTGCTGAGACAAGCCGATCCCGGCATGCCGATCGACGAAGCACTGGCACGGCGCGACTTCACCATAAACGCCATGGCCTGGGATCCGGACACCATGGAGCTTCGCGATCCCTTCAACGGTCGCGCTGATCTTGATGCGCGGATATTGCGCCACGCATCGACCCGATTCGCCGAAGATCCTCTGCGCGTCTTGCGTGGCATGGAGCTATCCGCTCGCTTTGAGCTCACTGTTGCGCCGGAAACAGTAGCACTGTGTCGAACGTTGTCTCAGGAAGGTCTGTCGAGCGAGCGTCTGTGGGAAGAATGGAAGAAGCTGCTCCTTCAAGGACGCAAACCGTCGCTGGGTTTGCAATTCTTACGTCACTGCGGCTGGCTCCGTTTCTATCCGGAGCTCGCGGCCCTTGAACGCTGCCCACAAGATCCCATCTGGCACCCGGAAGGCGATGTCTGGATTCACACACTCCACTGCCTGGACTGGTTCGCTGCGGAGCGAACCGGAGCTGAGCCGGACGACCTTGTCGTCGGGTTGGGCATACTCTGCCACGACTTCGGCAAACCGGCCACGACCAGAGAGGAATATGGGCACGTCACCTCACGGGGACATGAATCGGAAGGGGCAGGCCCGACAAGACGTTTTCTTGAACGACTGACCAATCAACAGGACCTCATTGATGAAGTGGTCCCTCTGGTGGGTTGCCATCTTCGTCCTCGGGCCCTCCATGAGGCCAAGGCTTCGGACAGCGCAGTCCGTCGGTTGGCAAAGCAAGTCCACCGCATCGATCGATTGGTGCGCGTAGCGCGGGCCGATCACGCAGGCCGTCCACCGAAACAGTTTGATGGATTTCCCGCCGGCGACTGGCTGTTGTCTCGAGCCCAACAGCTGGCAGTGGACCGCCGTGCCCCCCTTCCCATTGTCATGGGCCGTCACCTATTGGGATTGGGAATACAGCCTGGTCCTGACGTGGGGCGACTCCTGGACGACTGTTATGAGGCTCAACTTGATGGAGACTTTGGAACGCTGGAGGACGGCCTCGCCTATGTAAAAAGTCGACTCTCTGCTCCCTGCTGATCAGTTCCTTCTCCAGCCTGGCAAACGCTCGCTCGTCGCTCCTTAACATCCTTGCCCCTTGGCCCATGGAACGCGTAATATTCTCCCATGCACGTACAATTGAACCACCCATCGCGATCGATCGAGATCAAAGGGCCGAAGCGGGCCAAAGACCTGCTGCGCGAATTGAATCTTCTGGCCGAAGCACACTTGGTGATTCGGGGCGACGAATTAGTGACCGAAGACGAGATGCTTTCCGACAAGGATCAGATCGAAATTCGCCCCGTGATTTCCGGTGGGTCATGGCCGGTCCACTCTTAAAAGTAGGAACACGAATACCTGCGATTGCGATCTATCAACTGATCTTGCAATCGCGTCAAAATCTATCTCTCGCTCCCTCCGAATGGAATCAGCAGCAGGAAGGGCCTGCGCAACATGTCTGCCCATGCCAACTACTGGAATGAGGCAGTTTAGCCGTATCCCTACCATTGCGCTACAGCAGTCTGTAGGTTAAATCATTCGCAGTTTCATGAGAGAAATTTCGTAACCTGCTGATTACTCAATGGTCTGTGTCTCATCTTGCGAATAGGGCAGAACGGCACTACCTTTGCTGAGCATCTGGGTAAGTGCCAAGTGAGTGGCACACATATTTTATAATTTTTTATTTATAGGGGGATCTCATAATGAAGAGCATGTTGATGGCAGTCATGGCAGTGGCAGTAGCAGTGACGTTCAGCGCGCCAGCCTTCGCCAGCGAAAAGAAGGAAGAGAAGAAGAGCGGCCATGTCGTGGTGTACGGCGAAGAGAAGAAAGAGAAGAAGGGCGGACATGCCGACACCTTCAGCGACAAGAAGGAAGAGAAGAAGGGTGGCCATGCCGATACCTTCGGCGAGAAGAAGGAAGAAAAGGGCGGCGGCAAGTAAGAATCAGCTTGGTGAGGCTTAACTGGGGGGCTTTCTATACAGTAGGAAGCCCCCTGGCATTTTTGTTTCCTTGGAGGAGAGCCATCTCCCCTCGACTTGGCCTCGCTTACAGCGACAAAAAGTAACAAATTCCGACCAAATCGTACGATTCTGATGACAGCCATCTAGAGCCTCACTTTCCTGATCACTGCCGGTGCCCCTCTCATTCTTTATCTTTCGACGGATTTATGCGAGAATGTCCCCCGCACTGACACCGGAACAAACTTTGCTCGTGTATAAATCCAAATGGACGCGGTAAGAGTGTGATATGGAGCTATCGAGATCATGACCAGCTATTATCGTTGGTTTCTGGTCTGTTTGTTTCTGCTGGTTACCATGGCATGCTCGTCGACCGGCCCCACGCCAACCAGTGAAACGGCCACTCTTACGTGGGATGCCAATAGCAAGCAGGACCTTCAGGGATACAAAATCTATCTGGCAACGACCTCAGGGGGGTATGGCGCACCGATTGCCACGTTGCCGATAGATGTCACCAGCTACACTGTGACTGGTCTCGAAACCGGTACCACCTATTTCTTCGCGGTCACCGCGTACAATTCCAGTGGCGCCGAAAGTCCCTTCTCAAACGAAGTGAGCAAGACTACCCTCTAATCGACCATTGCAGAACCTCGAATCCAGACTTTTCCGGCGTTCGTCTCTTGACCCTCTCTCTCTGAGAACTGTATAACCACTGACTCTGGGAAGTGCTGAGACGAAAGTGCTAAGTCCTGAGACGAAATTCATCTTCCCCTCGTCTTCATGCAGCCCTTTACTCAGCACTCACACCTCAGCACTGGTTCGGCATGCGCCCGTAGCTCAATGGATAGAGCATCTGACTACGGATCAGAAGGTTACAGGTTCAAGTCCTGTCGGGCGCACCACACAATCAGTAGGTTGTATCGGCTCCCTCTTCCCTCTCTCTCTCTTCCCTCTTCCTGGGTTGTGGTCTGGTTAACGTTACAGATTCATTTTCCCCAACCAACCGAAAGAGGCTCCCTCGTAGTGCGGTTTGCTTCAAGAAAGAAGCGAATTCCGCTGACTAGATTTCTTGAAATCCAGCCTTCCTTTATCGCAAGCACGAGAACGTGACGCAAGAATGAAAAATAGCGGTTGATCATGACATCATTCCACCCTCTAGCTTTCGGTTTCTTTACACGTTTCCCTCAGCATCTCCAGTCGAAAACGCCGCGCGCGATGTTCTTCGGCTGTAAGGACTGGCCTATCAGCAAGTCTCATCGACTCCAGTTTGTTTCCACATCCCCTGCCCCTGACCGGGTCTGTCCGCAGGAATGAAGCGGGTGAAAATCGTTTTCGGGGGTTGGAATTCCACCAAGGCCGTTACTTGCGGCAAGACTTTTGCCGACTAAGGCATCGTCCATTCGGTCGGCTCTGCAAACGTATTCTTCATGTCCACGCACAGATGAACGGCGTCAAAAATGAGATGGGTTTCTGTCATGGATCTCAACAGCGTGGGGCCGTGGCGGAAGCGATTGTCGGTCACATGATCGAATGTTACTTCCACCACGATGGTCGGCCGCAGCGGTTTCCCATACCAGAAGCCCCCACGACACAATCCGCTGTGCGTATCGGCTTGTATTTCTGCATTAGGCGTTCGCTTGGCTTATACTGGCTTATAAATGTCGGTGCTCTTCTTGGCAACAACGCCATCGATGTGTCAATCCGAGGATTACAACCAAGCTTTTGCTTCTTCTAGCGATTCGGTCTGCGGTGACAACGCGGGTGGCTCGTCAGCGGACATGACCCACGTCAGAATAATTGATCCCCATGTCAATTGCCGAGTTTTGTCGATCATGATTGATTCCTGATTGTCCCTTCCAGTCCTGGCAACACCGCATCAAAAAACGCATTCTGAAAGAGGGTCATGACCATCTCCCACGTACTCGCCTGTGGATTCTTGACAGGCCCCGACAGCTGGGTTTTCGTGGCCACCTCCTCCCGTGGAATATTTTTGAGCAAGGACGCCGCCGCATTCACAGTCTTTTCGAAAATCTTTTGGAGGAGGCCTTTGTCCTGATCCTGGATAGCATCGTACGCTTTGACATCCTTAAAAAGTGGTTTGAGGTAGCCGTTCACCTTCCCCTGTTTGACTATCATCTCGCTATAGACGGAGAACACTCCCGAGGCCACATCGAGTCCGCCGTAGGCGCGCAGCACCTGATTGAGAGATTTGATGGCGGTTCGACGAATTTTCACGTTCAGATCAAAGTCCGGCGATACCGTTTCCGGTCGAAATGCACCCGAGATCTGGGTGTCGCCAGATCCCATCAGCATGCCCCTTAATCTGACGATCGCGGTGCCTTCTGACAGTTGGTTGCTCCAATTCTCGAATTCGATAGTCGTATCCGCCATAAATACCCGATACGAAGGATTGGTCGCTGCATTGATGAATCCAAACTCACTCTTTTCAATCGTGCCTCGATCGATCTGGACCAGGAGCGTGGGGTGATTGGAGGCGTCTTCCGCAGCACGAGCCATCTTCTTACCTGTGTCTTTCTCTTTCTGCTGGGTTGCGGGGGAATGGACAAAATCTGCCTTCAGATCTTGTAAGGAGAAGGTTGTTAATCGCACCCGCTGTGCCGTAGGAGCGTATTCCACATGTCCCCCTGCAGACAGCACCCCCTGCGAGAGATGCACCTGACGTTGTGCCGTGAGCGGTGTCACGTCCGCGAGGGGGATGTCCGTGAGGGTAACGTCCGCATTCACCGCCATGACGGGCTCGGCAAAGAAATCGGCCTGGCCGTCGAGGGCGAAGCGCCCCTTGTCAAACACCACCATTTCGATCTGTATGTGGGAAGGGTATTGAGCGGGCGCCGAGCGCACATTTCGGATGTTCTCGGCCCACACATTGAGCTCTGTAATATGGAGCGGTTTAGCGGTCGCATTTTCACGATAGGTTATCTCGCCATTCGTAATGCGGACTTCGTTGACCTGAACTTCCTGCATGGCAAAGAGAACTTCCTGCCAACTCTGCTGGTGCTCCGGTGACGCCTCCAGCTCCTTCGCAGCCTGTGGGCGAATGAAGTGAATCACGGGGTGCTCGATCACCTGATCAGTCACGATGCGGCCAGAGAACATGGCGCTCCACTGGAGGCTGCCCTGGATCTTCGAGATAGCGGCCAGCGGCGGATCGGGGTGATCCTTTTGGCTCACCGTAATGTGTTCGAGATCCAGGGACAAACTGATCGGATGTAGGTCAAGATCCCCAATGTGCACGATATAAGCCGGTAAGCGCTGGTTCAGCTCTCGCTCGGCATAGGCCCGCAGCGGCTCGTCGATGAACAACACCGCCACCGCGATCACCAAGAGGACGCCCAGCGGAACAGCTAGCCACCAAAGCCATTTGGGTATGGACGGAACATTCATAGCGGTTGTGTAAGATTGTGAGTGTTGCCAGAGGTGCACTGAACTGGGAAGACCCCGTGGCGCTCCCGCCGCTTTCAGACGGCGCCGGCCTTAGGGGGCTGCTCATTATGTAGGAGTTGGCTCTGCTGCAGCATGCTGTAGACCCATGGCGGGATCGGCGCCGGTTTTTTTCAGTTCGAACAGAAACACCAGGCCAGCCGGTAAGTTCAGTGAAACCAACCGAAAATCATGCTTGCGAGGTGCGTAGGGAGACACATCAGGACGGAACGCCTTCCCACGGCTCGGGTGGATACTAGTCGTAATCTTCTCTGGAAAGTCGTTATTCTTTCAAGCTCATGGACACATATATATCTATATTCCGTGTATCGAAAGCATACAAAATTCTGATCCAGGGTCACACATTTTCGTGTCATGAATGTGAATGGTGATCCAGGACATTCTTCTACAGGTGGGGCTCGCCCTCGCCTATTATGCGGTTCTCGTAACGATCATGCGGCTAGCTGGAAAACGGCTGGCTGGGCAGACCACGACCTTCGATTTAGTCATACTCATCACGATCAGCGTTGTGCTGCAGACGACGGCGCTCCGCGAGGGTATTCTCAATGCGCTGGTGTTTATTGCTACCGTATTCGGTTCGCACCAGCTCCTTGCGATGGTCTGCACCCGCTCAAACTGCATCCGTCGAATCGTGCGAGGTTGCCCTCGGCCTCTAATACGGAATGCTCATGTAGACTACAATGCCCTGGCAAGCGAAGGACTTTCCTATGAGGAACTCCTCGCCGGCTTGCGGAAGCTCGGCTATTCCTCTCCGGAAGGGATCAGAATCGCCACACTCGAAGAGACAGGACACATCAGTGCAATTCCTCTAGAGCGCGAGAAACCGCCCTCCACCAATGGATCAAGCTCGGAGCCATAGCCTTCAAGGCCATACTCGGGTTCTCGTTCTGTTTCACATCCTTACTAAGGATCACCCCCTTACGGCGTCAGGCTTTCCGTGGGAGGGCGAGTCCTATGCGCATTCCTAGTATGCAGCGCCGAATAAGTCGCATTATGCTCTACTAAATGATGTATAGGACAACATCTGCAGCATAACCTCTGTAGAGTAAACATAAGTCATCAATCACTGTGAACTAATACATGGAGGTAACTATGGCAGACAAAGAAGCATTTGCGACCCGCGTAAGAGGACCATGCGAAAGTGAAAGGGCTCTTCGAACACTTCGAATCCGCCGAGGGGAAAGAGCAAGCTGACATCGCTGCGATCGCCATTATGGAACTTGAGGTTCACGCCGACCTGGCGGAGAAGCTCGTCTACCCGGCCATTCGAGGAGAAAATGACGAAGACGAGATGATGAACGAAGCAGTCGAAGAGCACCATCTCGTGCACGTCCTCATCAAGGAACTTAAGAAACTCAAACCCAAGGATGAGGTATTTCAGGCCAAGTTTAAGGTTCTGGGTGAATTGGTGAAGCATCACGTCGAGGAAGAGGAAGGTGAGATGTTCCCAAAGACGCAGGAGAGCGACATTGCCTGGGAGAAACTTGAGGCTGCTATAATCAAGCGCCGCGAGACCTTAGTCACGAAATTCACCCGAGACAAGAAGACCTCTAAGGCAGCCTAGCAAACGATTGAGGGCCGCTCCTCTTCTGGAAAAAATGGAGAGGAAGCGGCCTGCTGCCTTCCAACACAAATCCTTGTCCGAGACACACTCTGCCAGATTACGTCGTCACCGGTGTTCATGGTGGGATAGTCGAGCTTGGGCAATCGTATTAACGGACCACTGAGGAGATCAAAGCCATGAGCCCGTCGTGGAAGACTTTGCTGCACCCCACTCAGCTGTGGACATTGCTCAAGGAGACCTTTAACGCCTGGAGCAATGACAAGGTTCCGCGTCATGGGGCGGCCCTGGCCTATTACACCGTGCTCTCCTTGGTGCCCCTGCTTGTCGTGATCATTGCGATGATCGGATTTATACTAGGCCGCGAGGTCGGGCAAGACTACATCCTCGAGCAGATTGGTAATTTGATGGGCTCGCAAAGCAAGGAGACCATCACCGACATGATTCAACGGGCAAGTGAACCGTCGACCGGGATCATCGCCACCGTGGTTGCTACCGGAACGTTACTGTTCGGGGCCTCCGGGGTCTTTGCGCAACTTCAAGATTCGTTAAACTCGATCTGGGGAGTGAAGCCCAAGGAAGGTAGGGGTCTGTGGGGCCTGATTCAGGATCGCTTTATGTCCTTCGCCGCTCTGCTCGGAACCGGATTTTTGCTCCTCGTGTCGCTTGTGCTGAGCGCTGCATTATCAGCATTCGGGAAATGGTTTGGTGGATGGCTTCCAGCGCCGGAGTTGGTCTTGCAAGCGTTGGAGCTGCTCATTTCCCTTGCGGTGATCACCGGCTTATTTGCCATGATGTTTAAGGTGCTTCCTGATGCGGAGGTAGCCTGGAGGGATGTGTGGGTCGGTGCGGCGCTCACAGCGTTGCTCTTTACGATCGGGAAATTCGCGATCGGCTTATATCTCGGCAAGAGCGATGTGGGCTCGGCGTATGGCGCGGCGGGGTCCCTCGTGATTGTCCTCGTCTGGGTCTACTACTCGGCGCAAATTTTATTGTTTGGTGCGGAGTTTACGCAAGTCTATGCCAATCAAGTCGGTATGCGCATTGTTCCTTCTAAAAATGCCACAGTGGCGGATCCAGAAAAAGCTAAGAAGCCCGGAATCCAGGATCCTCGGCTAGGGGGTCGAAACGTCGACACGCAACCCAACCATAGAAGCTGGGCCGCAAGAGAAGCGGCTGCTCCATCCGGTCGCCTGTCGGCATCCGACGACCGCATTCCCTGGTGGGTTGGACTCCTGGTCATTGGCGTGTCGGGCGTGCCCGGCCGGATCGCCTGAACCAGTGCCACGCCGGACAACGTCTCGGCCACCTTCAGCACCAGCCCGGAGGCGATCGTGATCGGCGCCGTCGCCCCGGCCAGCAGGAACGGCGTGATCACCACCGGCTGTGCTGCCGATGCCCATTCCGACAACGCGTCCACCATCAGGAAGTCCCAGACCAGCGGGCTGTTGGGGTTGACGATCCCCATCAGCGCCGGCGTCTGCTCGATCGCCTCACGACCGCCACAGGCGATCGCCGCCAGGGCGACGGCGTCCCGCGCCTTCGGTCCGGATG
>CAWKJK010000013.1:0-48474 GCA_963849655.1 uncultured Nitrospiraceae bacterium | reverse complement strand
CACGTCACAGCCCAACTGAACCAAGCGGTAGGCTGTAGTCGGGCCTGTCAGCCCTCCGCCGATGATGCCGATTCGAGGTCGGGTCATTTGATATCTCCGACTGAATCTGAATCGAGCGCTGACTTTTTCTTATAGAACGTGATGCGTGAATTGAGTAGATATTGCAGTGCAAACACTACCGGCAACGGAGTTTTCCCTAAATTGGCGCCCAGTCCCACCGATCTGCAAAGTTCGATGATGCCGTAACCAGCCGCGTATCCGATTGTCGCGACAATGGCGAACGAGGTCAAACGAAGCAGGATATGATCTGCAGTGTAAAAGTTGTGACGAGAGTTGACGGTGAAGCTGAACAAGACCGAAGTAGGCACTGATATGGAGTGCGCCATCAGCGGCGTTGCGTGGGCAAAGTTGAACAACACCATAAACAATGCAACGTTGATCGAGGATGCGGTTATGCCAATCAAAAAGTACTTAACAACGTGGTCGCCTATCCAGGGAAACACGAAACTGATACAGCCTCCTGAGATGCCGCAGATAATAGAGCTGCTGTTGAAGTGTCAGCTTGCTTTCGCCTTTTGTTCGATCCGAAAAGGCGATGGGGATTTCGATCACCTTTCTGCAATTCCCCTTCACGAGGATCTCAAGCCCAATCTTATATCCCAACGGCAAGAAGTGGTGGAGCCGTTTCCAGGATTCGCCGTGGGAAGGCAAAAAACCCCGCCATTGGGTCTTTAATGGAGGTCAGTCCTCGCGCAAGAAGGGTTGCGATCCGTGAATTCAACCAGCGAAACACGCTCCATTTAGCATCGGTACTACCTCCTTCCACGTATCGCGAGCCGACCACAAAATCTGCCCCCTCTCGAAGGTGCTGAACGAAGTGAGGAATATCTTCGGGAGGATGGGAGAGATCTGCGTCCATGACGAGCACATGCTTGCTGCATGATTCCCTGATCCCGTGAATGACCGCGCTAGCCAACCCTCGTTCTGAAAATCTGGTGAGAAGCCTCACCGGATAGGGGGCTGATAGCTCCTTGCAGACGTTATCCGTGCCGTCTCGGGAATCATCATCCACGACGACAATTTCTGCGCTGATTCCGCCCCGTTCACAGCGTCGTATATTCGCCTTGTAAGTTCGGGGAAGTTATCGGCCTCGCGATAAGTTGGGACTACGATCACCAACTCAGATATCGTCTTGGCTCGTGATGCATTGAATGTGCTCATGAGCGGTTTCCCGATTTGATCACGGAAAATCGAATAGTGCCGCAACGGTTCAAAAAGAATGTCTGTAGGGTTATGTCTATAGACATAGATGTGCACCAATCGCGTTTTAACATGTAGAGTACTGATAAAAGCAAGTCCGTTTTTAACCCATCGGCTAGGGGAGCACTAGCAGGTTAGGATTACGATGTTTAGTATCCGGTGCTTACTGCTTGTGCATACTGATTGACCCTCCCCCGATTTCACAGATACCTCCAAAAGGAGGAATATGATAAATCGGAGGACAGCATGACGTGGCTCGCCCGATCCGAGAGCGCCCCGGCGGCGGCACATTCGGGAAAGGTCTGATCTTTTTTAACGCGGCAAATAAAAAAAGTGTTGACGAGGACCTTCCGAGGCGAGCAGCCGATAATTATCTCTGATGGTTATAAGAGTGTTATCGGTCCATCTCTCGGAGATAGTAGGACTACGTTGAGCCAGCTTCTGTTCGACATCAAAGTTAAGGATGACAACACTAAAATATTTATTGCGGATCGGATCAATTAGAATTTCTTCGGGTATGCGCCCGGAAACCATCATCTGGATGACATTAAATGGGTCAACTAAGAACTCTTTCCCTGCCTCAAATCCAAGTAGGAGCTGTTCATAAAGTGCAGGTCCCGGAATAGAGTTTAGAAGCAAGACTTCTTTTTTGTAGACCACTTCTTGTTGGTGTAGTTCCTCGTAGTTCAAAACTGGCTTGAGTTTTGCCTTGAAATTGTGCAGGAAGGGCAGAAGGCACAGAGCTAGGATTCCATATGTAACAATTGGGATTCGCCAAGCTGTCCAAGCGACTGATTTCGGAGTGTGACGATTGGGTCCAGGCACATGCCTGAAGGAAGGTATATGCATTGTCGGCGCACCATGGCTTCCGGCAGCAAATATTCCCAAAACAATGCGTGCGGCCATAAAGAAATCAAACCATGCGTTAACATCTACGCCGGCGCCGCGAGAAGCATAAGCACCAAGTAACATTGAAAACGGAAAATATATCAGAACAAACAGCCATTTCGAGAGCGGGCGCTTAAAAAGAAGCATAACGAAAGGTAGAAATAGAACCCAAAGATGATGCCAATAAAATAATTTTTGTATTCTCCGATTCATTCTTCCAATTGATCCAGGACGGTCAAATTCTAAAAAGTTGGAGAAAAGGTGTCCACCTCCATAAATCCAGGCTCCGATAATCAGCAAGACGGAAAGGAATGTTCCAACGAAAGCAAAAATGAAAAAGGCCTTTCTGTTAGTGAAAAAAAGAGTGATTGCAAGAGTGATCGGTACCGCGATCAGAAGGTGTTTGATAAACAATGCCAAACAGCACAAAAGGGCCGGCACACTGATTTTTTTGGGGCTTAGCACATCAATCCATTTGGAGTATAGATATAAGCTCACGTGCAGAGGAATATGTTGGAACGTACGATCCACAGATGTTAGGGCATGTTTTTTCACTAGGGCCCCCAATAGAGCGGCATACCGGTTTGAACTAAAATTGAAGACTATTCCGTAAATCAGATACGCTACAAACAGGAATGAAAGGAGAGAAACAAGTTTTCCGGTGAGAAGAATCGAGCCCGTAAAGTAGCTGAGTGCGCCAATAGTCATAAAGGACAAAGGGGGATAATTTACGGGCGTCAGTGAAAATCCGGAACGGGCATATTTATAGAGCGATTGGCCGGAAAGGAGTCTGCTGGTATGAATCACCATACACCCTTCGTTGTAACCGATAGGCGTTGCGGAGCGAACTCTGAGAATGTCAAAAAACAAAAATGGAAGCAAAGTGAGGAGAAAGACAGTAATAAGACCAAATATGGCTAATTTATGTAGGGACACCCATGGCCAAGCATAATCAATTCTCATATGCTTGGACACTTTGAAAGGAAAACTTCTGGCATCAGTTCATTGAAAGGATGTGTGTGATCCCGAGAGCTTAGGTTAATCCCTCGAGTACTGCCCGAGTGGTCTTGAAGTGCAGCTTGGCTATCGAGTCGAGCCGTTCTCTTCCATGTTTCTTGATGATCATCTTGGCGGCGAGTTCGACGGTTGGAGAGGCGCCTTTCGGCAGGGTTGTTCCCACTTCATCTGAGAGACGTTTGAGACGGATCAGAAACTCAGCTCGCGCTAAAACTGATGCGGCGGCGACGGCCAAGTCCGATTCGGCTTTAGTTCGTTGTTCCAGCACGATTTTCCGTCCCTTTTCCTGCAGCACGCTGAGAATCAGCCGCTCATCTCCGAACTGATCAGAGATGGCCCGATCACAGGTCACTCGTTCGAGCAAGGTTTCAAGCGCCTTGGCATGGCCCCAGGCGAGCAAGCGATTCAGATTTTTGATCTTGCTGTAAAGTTCGTTGTACCTCTGTGGTCCGATGGCGATGACACTGTGCGGGCAAACGGTCTTGATGTCGGGAGCTATTTCCAAGATTCGGCCGTCGGAAATTTTCTTGCTGTCGCGGACCTCCATTAGTTTCAATTCACTTTGCGTGGTCGCATCCACAAACACCGCGGCAATGACCAGGGGGCCGAAGTAGTCTCCCTTCCCGGATTCGTCGATGCCGATACGTTCAATCCTGTTGCGGGGATGTGACGCAGTCATCACCTTCGTGCTCCCTCTGGAAATCCCGTTGAGGCGGCGGTAATCTATCAACCGAATCCATGTTGGTCAATCGAACATGAGATGTCTATGTGGACGTTTTTGGTTGGAGGATTGAGGCGATGCAGATTCCACGCGTGATGCGAGCGACAACGATGTGTTGTCTCCTTGCAGGAGGAATTGGTCTCGTGGGGTGCGAAACCAATCCGTATACCGGCAGGTCGCAGTTGCTGATGACATCGGTGAGTCAAGAAATGCAAATGGGGGCTCAGGCCTACAATCAGGTCAAGAGTGATCCAAACATGAGACCGTCTCAAGATCCACGAGAGATTGAACCGGTGAAGACGGGTGGCGGCTCGGATCGTCGAGGCCGCGAAACGGTCGAAGTACGTAGAAATGGCCCAACAATTTCAGTGGGAAGTCACAGTCATCAAGGATGATAAAACGGCGAATGCCTTTGCGCTGCCTGGTGGGAAGATGGCGGTGTATACCGGCATCTTCCCCATGGCCAAGACGGAGGCCGGCTTAGCGGCCGTGATGGGGCATGAGGTGGTGCATGCGTTGGCTCGACATGGCGCGGAGCGCATGAGTCAGGGGCAAGTCAGTGAATGTCGGGCTTCAAGTCGTCGGTGCGGCAGTCGGGATGAGTAGCAAGAATCCTGCGCTTGGTCAGGTAACCATGGCGGCGCTCGGTGCAGGAGCGCAAGTCGGCGTGCTGCTTCCTTTTAGCCGCAAACATGAATCCGAGGCAGACTATATCGGGATTCTTTTGGCCGCAGATGCTGGGTATGACCCGCGTGAGTCGGTCGCGCTCTGGGAACGAATGGAACAAGTGTCCGGACGGTGGAGGTCCGGCAGAATTCTTGTCGACTCACCCGAGCCATGACACCAGAATTGATCAATTGAAAGAATGGATGCCGGAGGCGATGGCCATTTATCAAAAAAGGACCCCGATACCGGCCGCCCCTTTACCGGAAGTCGGTGGCCGGTAAAGCTCCTGCCGGTCGTCCAATCGAAAGCAGGGATGGTCCGTCTGCTTGTTACGAACCCGCATCATTCTTTATACTGACTCGGCGTGGGTGGAAGACTGGATGGTCGCTCGGTGCGTTTCGCATCGGGAGGAAAGTCCGGACTCCATGGGCAGGGCGCTGGGTAACTCCCAGGCGGAGCAATCCGACACCAGCACCACAGAAATCAAACCGCCGATGGCCAAGGCGATGGGATCCCATCCGGTCGCTGCGGCTCAGGTAAGGGTGAAACGGTGGGGTAAGAGCCCACCGCGGTGGTGGTGACATCACCGGCACGGTAAGCGTCGCCCGGTGCAAGGCCAAATAGGAAGACATGTGTCGGGCTCTTCAGAGAGTTCTGCGCACCGACTGGCCCGGTCGAGGTCTTCGGGTAGGTCGCTTGAGGTTCGAGGCAACTCGAATCCCAGAGAAATGATCATTCAGCAAAGGAGGAAACTTCTTTGCAGGACAGAATCCGGCTTATAGGTCTTCCATCCACGCTCTTCATTCAGTGAAGCTCCTTGCTTGAGACTTCTCGTCTCTTCTCCCCATCGGCCCACCGGGAGCGGTTGTGGAGTAGTGGTATTGACGGCCCTTCGTATGAATGCTAGGATCTCAAATCATTCCCCCTTGATTTCAAAACATTTCTGCACGATGATGCGTGCTTCGCGAGGGGTGCCGTTTAAGGTCTCACTATCGACAGTCGACCTTATGCTTGCGGTTAGAGGGAGGATTGCCATGAAACTCACCGGTGCTGAAATCTTCATCGAATGTCTGAAGCGGGAAGGCGTGAAGACGATCTTTGCGCTTCCCGGCGGTGTCGTGTTGAAGATTTTCGATACGCTTCACCAGCAGAAAGATATTGAAGTGATCCTGACACGCCATGAACAGGGCGCGGGCCATATGGCGGAAGGATATGCCAAGGCGACCGGGGAAGGCCGGCGTGTGTCTGGTCACCTCCGGCCCCGGCATGACCAACGTCATCACGGCGTTAGCCGATGCCTACATGGATTCGGTGCCGCTGGTCTGTTTCAGTGGACAAGTCCCGACCAGTTTGATCGGGAACGATGCCTTTCAGGAAGCCGACAACGTGGGTTTGAGTCGGCCCTGCACGAAGTACAATTTTCTCGTCAAAGACGTGAACGACTTGGCGGTCACGATCAAAGAGGCGTTTTATATCGCGACGACGGGACGTCCGGGCCCGGTCCTTGGTGGATATTCCGAAAGATGTGTCGATGGCCAAGGCGGAATTCACCTATCCGAATTCTGTCTCGATCCGTGGCTACAACCCAACCTATGACGGAAATAAATGGCAGATCAAACAGGCAGCCGAAGCGATGACGAAGGCCAAGAAGCCGATTCTCTATGTCGGTGGCGGAGTGATCTTCTCCGGAGCTTCACAGGAACTGCTTGAACTGGCTGAGATGACACAGATCCCGGTCGACATGACATTGATGGGGCTTGGGGCGTTTCCAGGGGAACATCCTCTGTCCCTGGGCATGCTCGGGATGCACGGGACCTATCAGGCCAATATGGCCATGCATTATTCCGATCTGGTGATCGCCATCGGTGCACGGTTTGACGACCGCGTGACCGGAAAGGTATCTGAGTTTTGTCCGCACGCGAAAGTGATTCATGTCGATATCGATCCGACCTCCATTCGGAAAAACATCCATGTCGACATTCCGATCGTCGGCGATTGCAGGACGGTGCTCCGTGAGTTGAATCAGACTCTTGCGTGCGACGGTCAATGGTGAGCAGAAAGAACTGCGGAAGCCCTGGTGGGATCAAATTCGAGAATGGCAACAGGCCCATCCGCTGACGTATCAACAAGAAAAGGACGGGCCGATCAAACCGCAACATGTCGTCAAGCGGCTGTATGAACTGACGAAGGATCGGGATCCGATCGTGTCGACCGATGTCGGACAGCACCAAATGTGGGCCGCCCAGTATTTCAAGTTGGCGAAGCCGAACCGGTGGTTGACGTCAGGTGGGCTTGGCACGATGGGTTTTGGATTCCCCGCCGCCATGGGAGCGCAGGCCGCATTTCGTGATCGATTGGTCCTTTGTATTGCGGGAGATGGCAGCATCCAGATGAACATGCAAGAAATGGCGACGGCGGTGGTGAACAAGCTGCCGGTCAAGATCATCATCTTGAACAACGGATTTCACGGCATGGTCCGTCAATGGCAGGATCTGTTCTACGAAGGTCGCTACGCGTCGAGCTATCTGGATACCACTCCGGATTTCGTCAAGCTGGCGGATGCCTATGGAGCGGTCGGCTTGCGGGTCAAGAAGGATCGGCGACCTCGATGCCGTCCTGAAAGAAGCCATGGCGACGGACAAACCCGTCATCGTGGATGTGCCGACATACCCCTATGAGAATTGCTATCCGATGATTCCGGCCGGCGGCTGTAACCATGAGATGATCCTGGAAGATCCGCCTGAGTTGAAGAAGAAACAATCCGGTGCGGCAAAGGTGACGCCGGAGGATAAAGATACGGTCCTCACGGCTTAAAGTAAGTGTTGAGTCCATAAGTACTGAGTCTGAGACGCGTACCGGATCTCAGTACTCAACACTCGGGACGCATATTTTATGGAACACATCATCTCGGTCACTGTTGAAAATAAGTTCGGGGTCTTGTCACGGGTCGCAGGGTTATTCAGCGGCCGTGGGTTCAATATCGAGAGTCTGTCGGTCGCTCCGACGCTTGATCCATCCATGTCTCAGATGACGATTGTGACGTCCGGTGACGAACGGATCATCGAGCAGATCGTGAAGCAGCTGAATAAACTCATCGATGTCATCAAGGTCGTGGATCTGAACGAAACGGAGTTTGTTTCGCGAGAGACGGCGATCATTAAGGTGCATACGAAGGATGCGGATCGAGCCGAGGCGCTCAGAATCGTCGATATCTTTCGGGCGAACGTGATCGATTCGACGCCGAGCACCTACACCATCGAAGTCTCCGGAGATCCCAAGAAGATTGAAGCGATCATCAACTTGCTTCAGCCGCTCGGAATCAAGGATTTGGTCCGCACCGGTCGGGTGGCCGTCGCACGGGAACCGGTTCGTTCTGCTGCGATCCAAGCGAAGAAGGTCGCCCGCGAATAACGTCCTGCTACGTGCTCAGTGTTGCTATATACTGATGGATGATGGAAAGGGTTGGTCATGAAAATTTACTACGATAAGGATGCCGATATTCAGCAGATCCGCAACAAGAACGTGGCCGTGATCGGCTATGGAAGTCAAGGCCATGCGCATGCGCTGAACATGAAAGAAAGCGGGGTATCGGTCGTCGTCGGGTTGCGTGAGGGCGCCTCGTGGAAAAAAGCCGAGCAGAGCGGACTCAAGGTCATGCCCGTCGCCGATGCTGTGAAGACTTCCGATGTCGTGATGATTCTGGCGCCCGATGAAGCACAAGCCGCTATCTATCGACAGGAAGTGGCGCCCAATCTTAAGGCTGGGTCCTATTTGGCATTCGGCCATGGCTTCAATATCCACTTTGGGCAGATTGTGCCGCCGGCCTCCATCAATGTCTTCATGGTCGCCCCGAAGGGGCCGGGACATCTCGTTCGTTCCGAGTATACGAAGGGCAGCGGGGTGCCGTGCCTCCTGGCGATCCATCAGGATCCCAGCGGCACCACGAGGCAGGTCGGATTGGCCTACGCGAGTGCGATCGGCGGTGGACGCGCCGGTGTCATCGAGACGAATTTTCGCGAGGAAACCGAGACCGATCTCTTCGGCGAACAAGCCGTGCTCTGCGGAGGACTGACGTCGCTGATCCAGGCCGGGTACGAGACCCTGGTCGAAGCCGGGTACTCGCCGGAGATGGCGTACTTCGAATGCCTGCACGAGGTGAAGCTCATCGTCGATCTGATTTATCAGGGCGGGATCGCCAACATGCGCTACTCGATCAGCACGACGGCGAAATACGGTGATGTGACCAGAGGTCCGCGTGTGGTGACCGAACAGACGAAGCAGGAGATGAAGAGGATTCTCGAAGAGATCCAGACGGGACGGTTTGCCAAAGAATGGGTCTTGGAAAATCAAGCCAATCGGCCGGTCTACAACGCACTGCTTGCCAAGGGCGAGGCCCATCCCATCGAAGCCGTCGGAGCCAAGCTGCGCGGGATGATGCCGTGGCTGAAGAAGGATCAGCTCGTCGACAAAACTAAAAATTGAGGCAACTCCGTGGCGGATCGTGCGGTCGGCGTCCCCTTTGCTAAAGAAGGAATTCCCTTCATCGCGGTTCCAGCCGGCGTTACACTGTTGACTGGAGTGTTGGGCTGGTCGGTCGTCGCCGGTGTCGGTGTCATCGGCACGCTGTTTTCTGCCTGGTTTTTTCGGAATCCGGCTCGGGTTGTGCCGCAAGGCCCAAAGCTTGTGGTCGCTCCCGGCGATGGGAAAGTGATCGCCGTCGAGGAAGAGTTCGAGCCACGGTACCTGAAAGAACGTAGCTTCCGGGTGACGATCTTTTTGAATGTCTTCGATGTGCACATCAATAGGATGCCCTGTGATGGAGTGATCGAAGATGTGCAATATCAACCGGGGTTGTTTTTGGTCGCCAGCAAGCCGGAAGCGACGTTGCGGAACGAACAGAACGCCATGATGATCAAGACGCATGAAGGCATCAAAGTCCTGTGCGTGCAAGTAGCAGGGTTGATCGCCCGACGCATTGTGTGTTGGATCTCACCACGGGATCGAGCCATCCGAGGTGAACGATATGGATTGATCCGTTTCGGATCGCGCATGGATACCTTTCTTCCGATGGGCACGATACTCCGAGTGGCCGTGGGTGAGCGGGTGAAGGGTGGTGAAACCATTCTGGGAGAGTTGCCATGAAAACAGCAGGTTTCAGAAGTTCGTTTGGAAAGGAAGGGAAGCGGCGGAAAGCCGCCATGCATCTTATTCCGAACCTCTTCACGACCGGCAACCTATTTTGCGGGGTCTATGCGATCTTGTCCGTCTTCAACGCCAACTATGTGGAAGCGGCTATCGCGATTCTTGTCGCGATGATTTTTGACGTCTTGGACGGGAAATCGGCTAGACTGACCAACAGTACGAGTCAGTTTGGGCTGGAGTATGACTCGCTGTCCGATGTGGTGTCATTCGGTGTCGCGCCAGGTTTGTTGATCTACTCCTGGGCGTTGAGCGGGCAGGGTACGTTCGGCGTGGCCGTGATGTTTGCTTATGTGGCCATGGGAGCCGTGCGGTTGGCGCGATTCAACTCTACCGTAACCCAGTCGGACGGGAAGTACTTTACCGGTCTGGCTATTCCAGCCGCTGCCGGAGTAGTGGCGTCCCTGGTGGTCTTTGATCATAATCTCCTCAAGATGGGAGGGGACGTCAGACCGATCGTGGTCTTGCTCATGACGTTGGCGCTTTCGTTTTTGATGGTCAGCACGATTAAGTATCGGAGCTTTAAAGAATTGAAATTCAAGGGTCACCGGCAGATTACCTATTTGGTCTGGGGTATTCTTACGCTGATGCTGGTAGCAGCCTGGCCGGCGGTTATGTTATTTGTCATCTTTGCTGGCTATGCCTTGATGGGGCTGGTCGAAAAAGTCTTTTGGTTGGTTGCTCCGGCGGCCGGGAAGAAGAGCATCGGAAAAGTCGAGTCTGCGCCGATCGAATCAAACTCATAACGGTGAACAACAGCAGGAGGAACTGAAAAGGTTTTGAACGGCTAAGACGCTAAGACGAGGAGTAGTACGCGAGTCATCCAGAAACAGAGTGGTGAACATTCTGAAGAGAGCTGGTGGGTGGTGCAAACCAGTCTGGATCTCGCCGAACTCGCCTCCGAGCCGAATCTCCGAACATGAAGTAGGAGATTCCGCCTTGTCTCCGTAAGAGGCAGAATGAAGGGTCTGACGGCTAGACGGTCTTCAGGCCAAATCAGGGTGGTACCACGGAGCGCGTGAAGCCTTCGTCCCTGGGTAAGTGAGGGGTCGAAGGCTTTTGTGTTTCTAGAGGGGGAAAGGTGGTGCAACCATGACACGCATGATCAGAATTTTTGATACGACCTTGAGAGATGGCGAGCAGTCGCCCGGCGCCAGCATGAACGTGGAGGAAAAGGTCATGGTGGCCAAACAGCTGGCTAGGCTCGGCGTCGATATTATTGAAGCGGGATTTGCCTATAGTTCGCCCGGAGACTTTGACGCGGTGCGGCGTATTGCACAGGAGGTCGAAGGACCGACAATCTGCAGTTTGGCGCGGGCTCGACCCGAAGATATCGATCGAGCATGGGAGGCCTTGAAAGGGGCTCCGAAGGTTCGTATCCATACATTTCTTTCCACATCCGATATTCACCTGAAACACCAGTTTCGGATGACGAGAGAACAGGCCAAGCAGCGTGCTGTGGAGATGGTCCAACGGGCACGTGGCTACGTCGAGGACGTCGAGTTTTCTCCGATGGATGCGAGCCGATCAGATCCCTCGTTCCTCCACGAGGTTATTGAGGCGGTTATTGCCGCTGGAGCCGGCACCGTGAACATTCCTGACACGGTAGGGTACGCAGTCCCGCAAGAATTCGGCGCACTGATCAAGGGGATTTGCGACAAGGTCCCCAATGCCGAACAAGCCGTGATCTCCGTTCATTGCCACAATGATTTGGGTGTCGCGGTCGCGAACAGCTTGGCGGCGATTATGAACGGGGCGGGCCAGGTGGAATGTACGATCAACGGAATCGGAGAGCGTGCAGGTAATACATCCTTGGAAGAGATTGTGATGGGACTCCGTACCAGAACGGATTTTTACCGAGCGGACACTCGTATTCGAACCGAAGAGATTGCCAAGACCAGCCGTTTGGTCAGCAAGATTACGGGGATGGTGGTGCAACCCAATAAGGCGATCGTGGGGGCGAACGCCTTTGCCCACACCTCGGGCATTCATCAGGACGGCTTGCTCAAAGAGAAGACGACCTATGAAATTATGCGCCCGGAATCGATTGGATTGGTCGAAAGCCAGATGGTGATGGGCAAGTTGTCCGGGCGTCATGCCTTCCGGCAGCGTTTGGAAGAGTTGGGTTATAAGCTCGGTGAGGCAGAGGTCAATCACGCTTTCGAGCGGTTCAAAAAACTTGCCGATCAGAAGAAAGAGATCTTCGAAGAAGATCTCGAAGTCATTGTCTCAGAAGAGTTGTCAAAGATGGCCGAGCGCATTGCATTAAAAACGCTTCAGGTCTTCGAGCGGAACGGATCGGGTCCCCACAGCCACAGTCGAATTGGAAATCGACGGCACACCCATCGTTCAAACCGGGATCGGCGATGGGCCGGTGGATGCTGTGTACCGCACCATTGCCGCCATGATACAGACGAAGAGCAACTTGCTGATGTATGTCGTGAAAGCCATCACCGGTGGGACGGATGCACAGGGCGAAGTGTCAGTGCGCGTGCAAGAGGATGGTCGGACGGTCACAGGCCACGGCGCCGATACCGATATCATCACGGCGTCCGCTCGGGCCTATATCAGCGCCCTGAATAAGCTGGCCTACCTGGCGACGAAACAGGCGCAGGGCGAGCAGAAGGTGAACTTGATTTGACGCGGGTCTCCACGGTACAGTTTCACGCTCCGTGCGTGAGGTCTGTTGGATTGAGGGGGGCTTGTCCGTGTTCAAGATGACCCGGCAGATCGCCCCGAGTTCCTGGCCGGGGACGAGACTCGCTTGCGGGAGATTTTTCACCCTGCCAAGCATCAGCTCAAACTGAATATAGTCTGGCCCACGGAACATTACCGTCCGGTCAACGCTCGAAGCGCCATGTCTTAGCCTCGTCGGAAGTCTATTACTTCATTGCAGGGCAGGGCCGCTTCACGATCGACGACCAAGTCACGCCGATCGAAGCAGGCACGACTATCTATGTGCCGCCCGGAGGAATACAGTTCGTCGAAAATACCGGGGAGACCGATGTCGAGTTTTTGTGTCTCGTTGATCCGGCCTGGCGGATGGAAGATGAAACGATACTGGAATAGGCCATGAGCCGATTGAGTCATCGAAAGGAGCGACTGTGAAGGCCAAGATTGCAGTGCTGGCCGGTGACGGAGTCGGGCGCGAAATCGTTCCCGAAGCCGTGAAGGTCTCTGAAGGTCATTGCCGCGAAGTATGGACACTCGTTCGAATTTGTTGCAGCCGATATCGGCGGACAGGCGATCGATAAAGTGGGTGTGCCGCTGCCGAAGGACACTTTGGCGCTTGCCAAGCAAAGCGATGCCGTCTTGCTGGGCGCCGTCGGCGGACCTCGATGGGAGAACTTGGAGTACAGCCTGCGGCCGGAGCGCGCATTGCTCGGAATCCGCGAAGCCTTGGGGCTGTACGCCAACTTAAGGCCGGCCAAGCTCTACTCGAATCTGGTGGATGCGTCCACGTTGAAGCGCGAGGTCGTCGAGGGGATCGACATCCTCGTGATCCGTGAGCTCACCGGCGGTATCTATTTCGGCAAACCGAAGGGGATCGAAAAGTTGCCGAACGGCGAAGAGCGCGGCGTCAATACGGAAGTCTATTCGACGGAAGAAGTTCGGCGGATCGCCAAGGTTGCGTTCGAGGCGGCACGGAAACGGCGGAAGAAGGTCACCTCGGTCGACAAGGCGAATGTGTTGGAGTCGTCCGAGCTTTGGCGCAAGGTCGTCATCGATGTCCATGCGTCCTATCCGGACGTCGAACTGGGACATATCTACGTGGATAACGCTGCGATGCAGCTGGTGCGGAATCCGCGACAATTCGACGTGCTGCTCTGCAACAACATATTCGGAGACATTCTGAGCGATGAAGCGGCGATGCTGACCGGTTCGATCGGGATGTTGCCGTCGGCGAGTATCGGGGCTAAGGTCGGCCTCTTTGAACCGATTCACGGAAGTGCTCCGGACATTGCAGGGAAAAATATCGCCAATCCCATTGCCACGATCTCCTCGGTCGCCATGATGCTGTCGTATGCCTTTCAACTCGATAAAGAAGCGGACGCGATCGAACAGGCCATCGTAAAAACGCTCGACCTTGGATATCGGACCAAAGATATTCAGAGTCCCGGAGCGAAGATCGTCGGCACTGTGGAGATGGGCGAGACCATCGTCCGAAACTTGAATTAGTCAGCGGTGCTGAACCATGACAGCCATTGTTTCCACATGGATGATCAGAACACTCGCCGGCAACGGCGAGTCCGGTTGTACGGGAGACGGAGGACCTTCAATACGGGCCCGTTTGAACGAGCCGAAAGGCGTGACGATCGATTGCCATGGCCACGTCTATGTGGCCGATTCCGAAAATCATGTCGTCCGCAAAATCGATCGTACGACCGGTGTCATCTCAACGGTAGCCGGCATGTCCGGTGAGGGCCACATACGCTCCACCGTGGACCAGGGGACATCCTGCCCGGCCTACAGATGAAGATCCTTTGGCCGATGATGTCGGCAATAACGATCAGGCAAAATTTACTCAGCAAGCCGATTTGAGCGGAACCGTCCGGTATTGGACGAATCAAGCAACCACATCTCCCAAGCGGTACGGCGGAGACGGCAAGAACGGCGGTGCATGCGCAACTGAATTTCCCTACGGCAGTCGCTGTGGACCGGGAAGGGAATTTATATATTGCCGATACCATGAACCATCGCGTACGGATGGTCGATTCAGAAACCGGCATCATTTCAACGCTGGCCGGAACTGGTCATGCCCGATTCTCCGGTGATGGCGGCTCCGCCGATCAGGCTGCGACTCAATGAACCGGCATCGCTAGCCGTTGACGACGCAGGCAGACTCTATATCGCCGATCAAAGCAATCATCGCGTACGGGTGGTAGACCTCAAGTCCGGTGTAATTCGGACGGTTGCTGGAACCGGGATTGCGACGTACGACGGCGATGGAAAGCCTGCCGTTGACACGGCCCTTTCCGGTCCCAGTGGATTGGCTCTGGCAGGTAATCGTTTGTATGTTGCTGATACCTTCAACGGCCGAGTCCGATGCGTCGAGCTTTCGTCAGGGTTGATGACCACGGTGGCCGGTGACGGTGGAGTCTATCGGTACGAGTCCCCGTCGGATACCCCCTCGCCCAGCCTTTCACGCCCGACGGGAATTGCATTGGACCAGGAGGGACGTCTTTTTCTGACCGATTCGGACAATCACCTCCTCCGGCAGTGGGATTGGTCATCCGGAATGGCGTTCTGCGTGGCGGGGCAAGGACTTCCATCCTATTCCGGCGATGGCGGCGTCGCACGAGAGGCAAGTTTGTGTTACCCATTTGGTATCGTTGCCGATCGCGACGGAACGCTGCTGGTGGCCGACACCTTCAATCATCGCATTCGCGTATTGGCATTGGAGTAGACGCTTCATGATCACAAAGAAACCAGGATATACGGTGGCGATCCTTGGCGCGACCGGCGCGGTCGGCAGGGAAACACTGGAGATCTTGGAGGAGCGGAAATTTCCGCTGACAAGCCTCAGGCTCTTTGCGTCCAAACGATCGGCCGGTGAGGTGATGACGTGTCAGGGCAAGGAGTGGACAGTTGAAGAGCTGACTGAATCTTTGTCGTTTGAGGGCGTGGACCTGGCGTTTATCTCGGCCACAGATGCCATCAGCAAAGGTTACGGTCAACGTCTGGGCGCCGCCGGCGTTGCAGTGATTGATGATAGTGCGGTGTTCCGCATGGATGATCAGGTTCCCTTGGTGGTTCCGGAGGTAAATGCCGCTGCCTTGCGCGCCATGCCTCGTGGAATAGTCTCTATTCCCAACTGTACGACCACGCCCTTGGTCATGGCGCTCAAGCCGCTTCACGATGCGGCGGGAGTGAAACGTGTGGTGGTGACGACCTTTCAATCTGTGTCGGGGACCGGTGCGGCGGCCATGGATGAGCTGATGGATCAAACAAAGGATTTGCTGGCATTTCGCGACGTCACGACCAAGGTCTATCCCTACCAGATTGCCTTCAATCTGTTGCCGCACATCGGCTCGTTCAACGAGGGGGGCGACTGTTCGGAGGAAGTTAAGATCGCCAAAGAGACCCAAAAAATACTCGGTGCACCGAGGCTCAAGGTGACAGCCACGACGGTGCGTGTGCCTGTGCTACGTTGCCATTCAGAAGCGATCAATGTTGAATTAGAGCGTCCATTGAAGGCTAACGAAGCGCGTGCTGCGCTGGCGGCCATGCCCGGCGTGATTGTCTATGACGATCCGGTGAAGAAGCTGTACCCGATGCCGCTCGATGCAACTGGAAAAGATGAGGTCTACATCGGCCGCGTGAGGGAGGATGAATCGATTGCCAACGGCCTCAATCTCTGGGTGGTCTCCGACAATCTTCGCAAGGGAGCGGCGCTGAACGCCATTCAGATCGCAGAATGTCTCATCACGAATTAGCAGAACGCTCAAACAGTTTGGCAGCAAGGCCGCAGTGAGCGAGGAGGCGAAGCATACTGTTTCCCGTACGTTGAGCCTGTGAGCGATGCGAGAACGAAGCTGCCGAGCTGTTTCAGCGTTCTGCCATTGGGATGAAAGTGATGCCGGAAGGGACGACGTTTGGCAAGATTCTGATTGGAATAGGTCTCGGTATTGCCGCGCTCGGAGTTCTATTGGTCGTCGTGGACAGGATACCCGGATTAGGGAACGTCTTCAGTTGGCTCGGCAAGCTTCCGGGTGACATCTCCATCAAACGCGATAACTTCAGTTTCTATTTCCCCATAGGGACAAGTATTGTCCTCAGCGTCTTTCTGAGTCTGCTATTCTATCTCGTAGGATGGTTCTTTCGCCGATGATCGCAGCAGGGCTTCTGGCGGGAGCTGCCGGACTGGGCCTCTCCCTCGGCTCGGTCATGATTCCGGAGGCTCATGCCGCGCAATCGATTCGCGTGCTGTTGGCGCCGGATGTCCAGCAGCTGGAAGTACATACCGATCAGATCATCTGGGTAACGGATGAACATGATCAGTCATGGTCCTATCGACCTATCCTACGGATCAAGGTGCGTGGCCATGCGTTAATCCTCAACGGTAAACCGGTGGTGAGTGCTCAACTGACGTTGCGGGCGGGAAATCACGACCTCAAGCTCTGGCTGAATGGGAACGGCAAGCGGACAGCGCTTCATGCAAGCGATGACAAAGCCGCATTGCAAATCAGTGGGTTGATCCAGCTTGTTCGGCGAGGAAAGGGGCTGCTTCTCGTCAATCATGTCGATTTGGAAGAGTATGTCAAAGGTGTCGTGCCGGCAGAAGTGAATCCGGCTTGGCACCTTGAGATGCTGAAGGTTCAGGCAGTCGCAACTCGAACCTATGCGTTATATCAGCGCATGCTCAGTTTCACTCGGGACTATGATGTGGTCGCGGGGATTCAGGATCAGGTGTATCGCGGCCGCCAAGGCATCGACGCGCGGGTGGTGGAGGCGGTGGAATCTACGAGGGGGCTCGTAGTGACCTATCAAGACGCCCCGATCTATGCCGCGTTCTCTTCGACCGCTGCCGGGATCACGGAGGACGCCATGATTGTGTGGTCGAAGGATCTCCCTTATTTAAAAGGCGTGGAATGCCCGTTCGACATCGAGTCTCCGTATTATCAGTGGAAGACTTCCTTAAAGACCGACACCTTGGAGACAAATTTGCGGCAACAAGGATTTGCCGTGGGAACAATCTCGGCGATTACGCCGCTTGCTTATAGCCGCGCCGGACGAGTGGCAACGCTGCGGATCACGCACTCGAGCGGGGAGTTGACGCTACGGGGCGAAGACCTGCGTAAGGTGGTGGGGTATACGGTGGTACCCAGTACGCAATTTACGATTGAGTCGGTCGGACAAGACGTCATCTATCACTGGTTACGGCGCCGGTCATGCGGTAGGTCTTTGCCAGTGGGGTGCGAAAGAGCTGGCGGAGCTGGGCTATTCCTTTTCGAGCATTCTTCGTTACTACTATCCGGGAACGGAACTTCAGGATGCGTCGTTGACCAAGGTGCCTTCAGTGCCGTTGTCCTCATCGGTCCCTGCATCCTGATGCAACTATCCGACTTTGACTTTCCGTTCGATCCTCTCCTTATTGCGTCTCAGCCGATTACTTCCTCGGGATCGTGCGCGGCTGCTGATCGTGAATCGCGCGCCGCGACAACTTGCGCATCGTCAGGTCGCAGATCTTCCCGAATTACTTCAATCAGGCGACCTTCTCGTCGTGAATGATACCAGGGTCTTGGCTGCACGGGTTCCCGGAATCAAACGATCCACAGGGACACCCGTCGAGGTGTTGTTCGTGAAGGATCTCGGTGAGGACAAGTGGGAAATCCTGGTGAAGGGCTCGTTCCGTATCGGCCAGGTCATCGAATTTGATCAGCAGTCCCGCGCGACCATCATGAAGCGCGATGCGACAGGCACTGAGGTGGTAGTAGAAAGTCCGGCGTCGGTCACACGGTTATTTGAAGCACGAGGAGTTATGCCGCTGCCCCCGTACATCAAGCGCGTGCCGACTCGGGAGGATAATCGATGGTATCAGACGGTTTTTGCCAAACACGAGGGAGCAATTGCTGCACCGACTGCCGGGCTTCACTTTACTGAAGAACTGTTTGGACGGCTGCGTGACGCAGGGATACAAGTTGCCGCGATCACTCTCCATGTTGGCCCCGGCACCTTCAAACCGGTGACGACCGAGCGGATTGAAGATCATCAGATGGGGGCAGAAGCATTCACAATCAACGAAGACACTACGAAAGCGATCCAGAAGACCAAGCAAGCTGGTGGCCGGGTGGTGGCGGTCGGCACCACGGTAGTCCGCACGCTCGAAACCGTCATGGAAGAAAAGGGAGAAGTGGTGCCGATAATTGGCGAGAGCCGGCTCTTTATCACACCGGGATTTCAGTTCAAGGTCGTCGACGCCCTTATGACGAACTTTCATCTGCCACGAACCACGCTGCTCATGCTGGTATCCGCCTTCGCCGGAATCGAGCCGATGCGCAACGCCTATGAAGAGGCGGTCAAAGAGCGATATCGCTTCTACAGTTACGGGGATGCAATGCTGATCTTGTAGCTGCTTGCTGATCCAGGATGCTCAACAAGGTGAGTTGATTTTATAGCAACTCTCTGCGGATGGTGATCGGCAGCTTGGCTTTCATAGACTGTTGGAATGAGACCAAGGCACGTTGTTGTTTCTGCAAGAGCATGTCATCCAATACACGCTGCTGAGCCTCTGCCGTCTTAGCCGGATCGGAATCTTGCGGTCTGGTCATCAGGGACTGCCCTTCGGCAATCTCCGCAGGCGTGAGGGCGACGGAATCTCGGACGATCATCCGGGCCTTATTCGCCAGAACTTCTTGGTGCTGGATCGACTCAAACGTGGCTGGGGTGAGATGATTCGCGGCGAGGATGCGCTTGTAGAGATCCGGGTCGAAGGCGCCGTTCTTCTGAAAGACCGGTGTTTGTATGATCAGCTCACGCAAATCGGCATCAGAGACCCGCACGCCCATTTCTTCGGCCACGATGATCCACACACGGCTGTCGACGAGTTGTCCGACGACAAATTCCTTGAACTCTTCCTCTTTGAAGTCGGCCTTGACATTTTCTTTGTAAATGCGGCGCATGTTTTCATAGGTACGCTTGAATTCATCGATGGTGACCGATTGTTCTCCGATCTTGGCGACTGGTCCGCCGGCCTGCTCCCCGAATCCCCACCATCCCATCGTAATCACGAAGGCGATAGCTAAGAGACCCATGATGGATTTGAGCAACCAAGGGTAGTTGTGAGCCGCGTCACGCATTGTCTTGATCATGTCACTCCTCTCCGTTATGAATCAGCAGTGTACTTGGGGACCGAACAGAAGGCAAGGGCCGGTACGTTCAGCATTACGTGGAATGTCTGCGCGCGTCAGTCTCTGGGAGATCGGCCCTTTCGCGCTGCTCGCGGAGGACGAGGGACGGTTCAAGATTCCGAAAAGAAAACCAGAAAAAGGTCGGTCTTTGTTTGTGCAAGTTGATGCGATTTGTTATACTTTGCCACTAATTAGAAGGAGAACCCTTGGCAGGGGAGGGGTCAACCTCGACGGCGCTGGAAGCAAAAGTCTATCCGAAGGCCCATGTCCTGAATCGGTTCATTGCGAAGTTAATCGATCTGTTCATTGTCGTCGCTGCCGGCGAAATCGCTTCTCCGGTCGGCTTTCTTTCCGGTTTGGTCTACATCTTGATTGCCGATGGATTTGCGGGTGGTAAAAGTATCGGCAAACGATTGGTCGGTCTGCAAACCATGCGATTGGATGGCCGAGATACGGCTGGTTTCCGAGAGTCGATCATCCGGAATCTTCCGCTGGGTGGTGCACAGATCGCATATGCGGTCCCATACGTTGGGTGGCTCGTATCGCTTGCCATCTTAGCGTTCGAGAGTTTTTTGATCATAGGGAATGAGCAGGGGCGTCGGCTGGGCGATGAAGTGGCAAGGACTCACGTATTAGACGCCGGTCAACTTGCGGTGCCGGATTAGTAAGTCATACACGAAGCACACAGGCTAGGCGACGGATCGCCGGGCCAATATCCGGCCAATATGAAGGGAGAGACGCCGTGGGGTTTCCAGGAGATGTATTCGGTTGGTTCTCCGATGACCTGGCGATTGACTTAGGCACCGCCACCACTCTCGTGTATGTCCACGGGAAGGGGATCGTTCTGAATGAGCCCTCCGTCGTCGCAGTTGAAAAGAAAAGCGAAAAAGTGCTGGCCGTCGGAACCGACGCGAAGAAAATGCTCGGACGTACGCCCGGGAATATCGTCGCCGTTCGGCCGATGAAGGAAGGTGTGATCGCCGACTTCGAGATGGCCGAACAAATGCTGAAACATTTCATCCGGAAGGCCCACAATCGTAGTGCGTTTGTGCGACCGCGCATCATCATCGGCGTGCCGTCACGCATCACGCAGGTGGAGCAACGCGCCGTACGCGATTCGGCCGAATTGGCCGGAGCGCGAGAAGTCTATCTGATCGAAGAGCCCGTCGCTGCAGCCATAGGGTCCGGACTGCCGATCACGGAGCCGTCCGGTAACATGGTTGTCGATGTGGGAGGCGGCACGACGGACATCGCCGTCATCTCACTGGGCGGCATCGTGTATAGCGAGTCGGTCAAGGTCGCCGGTGATCGCATGGACGAAGCGATCATGAATTACATCAAGAAAAAGTACAATCTGCTCATCGGTGAACATATGGCGGAGCGGATCAAGTTTGAAATCGGGTCCGCCTACCCGTTCGAGGAGCGGAAAACCATGATGATCAAGGGGCGGGACTTGATTTCGGGCATTCCGCGCACGTTGGTGATCGATGACGCTGAGGTTCGTGAAGCGTTGCAAGAGCCCATCGGAACGATCGTGAACGCGATCAAGATCGCATTGGAAAACACCCCGCCCGAGCTGGCTGGGGATATTATCGACCGCGGGATCGTGTTGACAGGGGGAGGTTCCCTCCTGAAAGGGATGGACACGCGATTCCGGGAAGAAACGAACTTACCGATCATTACGGTGGACGATCCGCTGACCTCCGTGGTGTTGGGGGTCGGCAAGATCCTGGATGAGCTGGATCTCCTCCGAAAGGTATCGGTCATGTCTCAGGCGAACAACCTCCGGTAAGGTTCCATCCCCTCATGCGGATGGTCAATTTACGCGCATCGTACAGCGCTAGGCGTGTTGCCTTCGTTCTTGCCGTCATTCTCGTGCTCGGCTTCCTGCTTCTACCTGGCCAACTCCAAAGCGTATTTCAGCAGGTGGGCAGTCCCTTAGGATGGATTATCAGTTGGCCGCTTCAGGTCGTGGCCGAGGTCCATGATCGGATCGCCGGTATCTGGGGACGATATGTGGCCCTCCAAGGGGTTGAAGAAGAAAATCAACAGTTGAAGAGAGAACTGGATCTTCTCAAAGAACAAAATGGGCAGCTGCGAGAAGCTTCGGTGGCGACGGAGCGGCTCTCAGCGCTGCTGGAGTTCAAGAAGCAAGTCCTTCCCACATCCGTGGCCGCCCAAGTGATCGGGCGCGATACCGGCAATTGGTATAAGACGATCATTCTGAACAAGGGTGCGTCCGACGGGCTTCAATCGGACCAGGGAGTGATTACTCCGGCAGGTGTGGTCGGTCGCGTCGTCAAGACCACGGCCTCCACCGCCGTCGTCCTGCTCGTGACGGATCCCAATAATGCGATTGCCGGATTAATCCAGCGCACGAGAGATGAGGGAATCGTCGAAGGGACGCCGCAGGGACAGGCGAGACTCAAGTACATTCCGCTATTGTCCAACGCGCGGTCGGGCGATCATGTCGTCACGTCAGGATTGGTGGGGGGGTTCCCCCGTGGTATACCGATCGGCACGATCATAAGAATCGATAAGGAAGAGGAAGCGCTGTTCCAATCCGCGGAACTTTCTCCGGAGGTCGATCCGAATCGAGTCGAGGAAGTGCTGGTTATCCAGTCTTCCTCTATTCCGGCCGAAGGGGAGCGTCTTGGCGTTCCGAAGCCCAAGCCATGAAAACCCTCATCTATTTCGCCGTGATCGTCGGTCTGGTGCCGATTCAATCCGTTCTCCTGCCGCACATCAGCGTGTGGGGCGTGAAGCCGGATCTCGGTTTTGTGGCAGTGTGCTTGGTCGGCCTCATAGCAGGAGAGCTTGATGGCTTGTTGGTCGGCCTCGCGCTCGGATGGGCGATGAGTCTGTTCTCTGCGCAAGACCTGATTTCCGGCGCAGTCTTAAAGGGAACCGTGGGATTCGTAGCAGGCCTCGCGGGCCGACAGGTGGTGTATCTGAGTCCTATCGTCCTGGTGACGGGATTGCTGGTCGTCTCCTGTTTGGCTGGGGTGATCACTCCGTTCGCCCTTAAGCTCAGTATGCAACAGGATTGGTGGTGGGCCGTCTGGACCGTGGTGCTGCCACAAGCCTGCCTTGATGCGGTGATTGGAGGACTGATCTACTGGCTTATGTGGAGTCGTTTGAATATTGAGCAGTTGATGTCCGAGTCCCGAATGTAGGCGTTCATGATGATGACGGCGCATTCTTCAGAATCAGAATTCGGTGACCTTCATCGACGGCTCTTCATTCTTCGTGTAGGACTCCTGCTGGTGGTGGTGCTGCTTGGTCTGCGTCTCTGGCATCTGCAAATTCGAGAGGGGCCGTATTATCGAGACTTGTCGGAAAACAATCGTACCAGATTGGTGTTGCTCGAACCGGCACGTGGCCTGATCTATGACCGGCACGGTGTCCTTCTAGCGAATAACGTACCGAGCTTCAGCCTCTATGTCACGCTGGAAGATGTGAAAGATCGCGAAGTCTTGATTCAACAGTTGACTGATTTGCTCGGCCTCGATCCGGCCCTCGTTCGGAAAAAAATGACGGTGAAAGGCAGCAAGCTGCTTCCGCGCAAGATCAAAGATCGCATGACCCTGCGTGATGCCACGCTGATCGAATCCCATCGTCTCGACATGCCCGGTGTCATGATTCAGGTCGAATCGCAGCGCAACTATCCAGGCGGCGTGACAGCGGCCCATCTCCTCGGCTATGTCGGAGAAATTTCAGCGGATCAACTGGAGAAACCGGAGTTTATCGATCTCCACCAAGGCAGCATCGTGGGGCAGTATGGTGTGGAAAAGTCCTATGACCGTCACATGCGAGGAATGGCCGGTCAAAAGAGCGTGGAAGTCGATGCGCACGGCCACGAGAAGAAAGCCTCCGTTGTCGAGAGGCCGCAAGCGGGGAACGACCTCTATCTGACCATTGATGCGCGGCTCCAAAAGGTTGCCGAAGATCTGCTGGGTGAAGAACGCGGTGCCATCGTGGCGCTCGATCCGAACAGTGGGGATATTCTGGCTATGGCCAGCCGTCCCGGCTTCGACCCAAACGTGCTCTCCCGAGAACTGACCGCGAAGCAATGGGTGGAAATCGTCCAGGACGAAGGGCGTCCGTTGAACAATCGTGCCTCACAGGGGCAGTATCCTCCCGGTTCCACCTTCAAGATCCCGATGGCCGTCGCCGCGTTGGAGACAAAAACCATGTCGCCTGCCAGTACCGTGTTCTGTAATGGAGGGTACCAGTTCGGCAAGCGGCTGTATCATGACTGGAAAGTCAGCGGTCATGGGTACGTCGATCTGCACAATGCGTTGGTCCATTCTTGTGACGTGTACTTTTATACGATCGGTCAACGAATGGGGATCGATGTGATGGCTGAGTTCGGGAAGGACTTCGGGCTTGGGAAGGCCACCGGAGTGGAATTACCGTCGGAACGATCCGGTATCATGCCCTCAACCGCATGGAAGCAAAAAGCCAAGAACGAGCAGTGGTTGCCCGGAGAGACCATTTCGGCCGCCATCGGACAGGGGTATGTAACCGTGACGCCGTTGCAAATGGCGAGTCTCGTCGGTACAGTCGCCAACGACGGAGTCAGCTACCGCCCTCGTCTGGTGCAGGCGGTCATGGATCGAACGTCGGGAAACCTTCAAGAATTGCCTGCCGTTCCACGCGGAAAAATCAATGCGAAACCGGAAACCTTCCGCGTCATCAAGGACGCGCTCGCCGACGTCGTCACAAAGGGAACGGCGACGAAGGCGAAATCCTCCATGGTGACGATCGGTGGAAAAACGGGCACGGCTCAAGTGGCGGCGCTCCGAACCGGACCAGAAGAGAACATTCCCAAAAAGTTCCGAGACCATGCATGGTTCGTCGCCTTTGCGCCTGTGGAATCGCCGAAGATCGCGGTTGCCGTGCTCGCTGAACATATGGGGCACGGAGGGGCTGCGGCGGCTCCTCTTGCGAAAGAAGTCATTGAAACGTATATGAAACTCATCCCCCAGGTACCGGCCGTCACCTCGGATCTTTCCGATGGGAATGGGCCGGTGCATTCGTCGAAAGACTCATGATCGATCGATTGACCGAGAATCGGGGTCTCGATAGTTTCGATATCCGCTATGTCGCCTTGATCCTTGCCATCCTGGCGATCGGAGTGTTGTCTATTTATAGCGTTGCGCATGGGCAGCAGGGAGGGACGGCGCCCTATTATCTCAAGCAGTTGATGTGGATCGGCCTCGGCGCGGCGGCCTTCCTTGTCATGTGGGCATCGGACTATCATCATCTTGCGCGGTTTGCCTATCCAGTCTATGCCGTGATCTTGCTGATGCTGGTCTTTGTATTATTTGAAGGGCGAACGAGCAAAGGGGCTCAGCGGTGGATCGCATTAGGCCCGCTCAACTTCCAGCCGTCTGAATTCGCCAAGCTTATCCTCGTCTTGGTATTGGCACACTACTACTCGAAAGCCCCACGTGTGGGCTGGCTGCAACGTGTCATCGTTCCAGGTCTCTTGGTGCTGCCCGGCCTCCTCCTCATCTTGAAGCAACCCGATTTAGGGAGCGGGCTCAGCTTTGTCGCGGTGTATGCCGCCATGCTCCTCATGGTGGGCGTTCGTTCGCAAGCCTTAGGATTCATTCTATTGTTCTCGGTCATGCTCTTTCCGTTTGCCTGGGAAGGGATGTGGGGGTCCTTGCATGATTACCAGCGACAGCGCATTATGGCGTTCGTCGACCCCGATTACGATCCGGCAGGAAAGGGCTACCATGCCCTGCAATCGAAAATCGCGATCGGGTCAGGGGAACTGTTGGGTAAGGGGCTTTACGGCGGCACCCAAAGTCAGCTGAAGTTTTTGCCGGAAGGCCATACTGATTTTGTGTTCGCCGTTTTTGCGGAAGAATGGGGATTTCTCGGCGTGCTGGTGCTCTTGACGTTGTTTGTGGCGTTGATTTGGTTGTCGCTGGAAATCGCGTCTAAGGCGAAGGATCAGCTTGGAGCGCTGCTCGCCGTGGGGATCGTGGCGATGTTGTGTTTTTGCGTCGTGATCAATATCGGTATGACGGCGGGGATGTTTCCGATCGTCGGCATTCCCTTGCCGCTGGTGAGCTATGGCGGAAGCGCCACCATTATGACTATGGCGTCGTTGGGCTTGCTGTTGAACGTCAAGCGGAAGCGGTTAAGCCTGTTTTATTGAGTGATGACCGAACAGGCGGAACGCTCGGGTTCCATTGTTCGGAGAAGATAGATATGGAAAGCCGGTGGAGCCGGGGTGCGGAGTGAATGAGAGACCTGGGCGTGGGCCCGCGTCAATCGCTCTCAGCCGGTTCCCACATGGCTTGTAGATCAAAGGAGTCAATATGGGAAGTGAGATTGCGATAACCGTCGCGCGGGAAGAAACCCGCGTGGCCGTGATCGACGGTGGAGTCGTTACCGATTTGTTCGGCGACCGCACGAAGCACAAGGATTTTGTCGGAAATATCTATAAGGGAAAGGTGGCCAAGGTATTGCCGGGCATGCAAGCGGCGTTTGTGGACATCGGTCTGGAAAAAGCGGCGTTTATGCACGTCTCCGATCTCTTGGTGGATGCAGAGCCGGGAGACATGTTGGTGGAAACCGAAGAAGACGACAAAGATTCGGAGATGCTCCGTCCGAAGCATCAGAGCGCGAAGCCGATCGAGCAGTCTGCTGAGTGAGGGCCAGGAGCTGATGGTCCAGATTTCGAAGGGCCCGATCGGCACCAAGGGGTCCAGAGTGACGACGTACGTCTCGCTTCCTGGGCGATATCTCGTCTTTATGCCCAACGTCGAACATATCGGTGTGTCTCGACGGATTCCGCGGGATGAAGAACGGGCCAGGCTGAAGGAGATCATGCGCCGGGTCAGACGCTCCGGCTTCGGCTATATCGTGCGGACGGTCAGTGAAGGCGTCAAGGAAGATGAATTGAAATCCGACATCGACTTTCTGCACGTCCTCTGGCAGGACATTTTGACGAAACGGGAACACATGCCCGCTCCCGCGTTGCTGCATTCCGACTTGAGCTTGAGCTTCCGTGTCGTGAGGGACCTGTTCGGCAAAAAAGTGGATCGGCTGTGGATCGATTCGCGGGAGGAATACGAAGCCATTCGGGACTTCGTGCAGCGATTTTCTCCCGAACAGACCTCACGGATTCATTTCTACGATAAGGATGAGCCCTTGTTCGATCATCTGGGAGTGGAGCAGGAAATTGCACGCGCATTGAACCGGAAAGTCTGGCTCAAGTCGGGGGGCTATCTCGTGATCGATCATACCGAAGCGATGACAGTGATCGACGTCAATACGGGACGTTTTGTGGGCAAACGGGATCAGGAAGAAACCATCTTACGCAACAACCTCGAGGCGGCTAAAGAGGTCGCCTATCAGCTGAAACTGCGGGGAATCGGTGGCATCATCATTGTCGACTTCATCGACATGGAGCGGGAAAAGAATCGAGATAAGGTCTACCATGCGTTGGTGGACGCCATGGCGTCGGACAAGGCGAGAACGAGGATATCCAGGATTTCGGATCTCGGCTTGATCGAAATCTCCCGCGAACGGGTGCGGGAGGATCTGTTACGTTCGCTGTCGGAACCCTGCCGCTACTGCGAGGGCCGTGGATATACGAAATCTCCCACGACCGTAGCGTACGAAATTTTCCGCGAGATCCGAAGGATTGAACCGTCTGCGGATCAGCAACGGATTATCGTGGGAGCCCATCCGACGGTCGCTGAATTGCTGCAAGACGAAGAGCGCCATGGAGTGGAAGTATTGGAGCGAGATTGTTCAGCGAAAATCATCGTCACACCGGACAGTCAGTTGCATCTTGAGCAGTACGATCTGGTGGTACTCTAGTCGAATGCCGCCACAGCTGCTTCTTTGTCGGGATTGATATTATGCCTACCGGACTCTTCTGCCGTTGAAACGAATTCCCAGCCGATGATCGAGAGTGATCATGGATGAAGCATCCTTGACTTTCTGGCTCGCGCTCCAAGCGATCGATGGCGTCGGGGATCGCACCCTTCTCAAGTTGATCCACGCGTTTGGAGCACCCGATGCGGTGCTCGGCGCAACGACGGGCGACTTGATCGCCGCCGGTTGCAGTCCTGAATTGGCGGAATCCATTCGGCGGGGGCCGGAGTCGAGCATCCGGCGGCAAATCGATCGCCAAGTGAAGATTGTTGGACGCCTCAAGATTCAAACAATCACTCTGTTTGATCGATCCTATCCAGCCCGACTCAAAACCATTCCAGATCCGCCCCCGTTGTTGTATGTGAGCGGAAGCTTATCGCCGAAGGACGAGGTCGCGGTGGCGATTGTGGGTGGACGACGGGCGACTCCATCCGGAAGACTCATCACGGAAGAGATTGCGAGGGACCTGGCCGGATGCGGGGTGACGATCGTGAGCGGTCTGGCTCGGGGAATCGATGCAGCGGCGCACCGAGGGGCGCTGATGCACAAGGGTCGCACGATCGCAGTGCTCGGTTGCGGCATCGATCGAACCTACCCCTCGGAGCATCACACACTCCGGCGGAACATTGAATCCCACGGCGCCGTGATCTCGGAGCTTCCGATCGGCGCTGCCCCTCAAAGTCACCACTTCCCGCGAAGAAATCGGATCATCAGCGGGCTTACGTTGGGTGTGCTGGTCGGTGAGGCCGCGACCGACAGCGGCTCCTTGATCACCGCGAAACTGGCGTTGGAACAAGGTCGAGAGGTGTTCGCCATACCCGGTTCCGTCAAGGAAGAAGCCTGTCGCGGATCGAATCGCCTGATCAAAGAGGGGGCGAAGCTGATCGAAGGAGCCCAGGACATTCTCGATGAGATTCTTCCGCAAGTCGATGCCCGGCAGCGGGCCGCGCTGCATCCCGATCGGGCGTTGATGGAAGTGCGTGTGCGCTGGGAAGGAAGAGACAGTCGGTGTACGAAGCGTTGTCCTATGAAGTCCGATCCATTGATACGGTGATCGAGCGCACCGGACTGAGCGCTGCGGAGGTGTCGCGCGGCGTTGCTTTCATTGGAATTGAACGGGACAAATTCGTCAATTGCCGGGGCAACAATACATCCGTCGCTAGCACCGGCAAGACATCGAGTCTTGTCTCAACCGTCGCGTCCATCGAATGAGCATCGACGACTCATCCGGCGTGAAGAACGTCTTCACGTGCGACGAAGATACGTGAACACATAGCCGGAAAGCCTTGTCGCCGTTAGGCACTTTCCTAGCATCACCTATGGTTCCTAACTTCTCGCTGATGGTTGCCGACTGCCATTCTAGTTGCACGAATCTCCGATATTTGGTACGGATGATACAATTCCTGAGAGGTTAGACGGAGTTGTCATGGGAAAATCGTTGATTATTGTTGAGTCGCCGACCAAGGCGAGGACGATTACGAAATATCTTGGCCGCGGCGATACCGTCATGGCGTCGGTGGGGCATGTCAAGGATCTTCCGACCAGCAAATTGGGCGTGGATCTCGAGAACGATTTCGAACCACAGTACGTCACCATCAAAGGCAAGTCGAAGGTCTTGGCCGAGATCAAGAAGAAGGCCGAGGAAGCCGACAAAGTCTTTCTGGCGCCGGACCCCGATCGTGAAGGGGAGGCGATTGCTTGGCACATTGAGCAAGAGCTGCTCGGAAAATCGAAGAAGAAAAAGAAAGACGGAAAGATCTTCCGGGTCCTCTTCAACGAAATCACGGAATCAGCCATCAAGCGCGCGCTCCAGTCGCCGGGCGAGATCGATATGAAACTGGTGAATGCCCAGCAGGCCCGCCGCGTGCTGGATCGCATCGTCGGGTATCAAGGCAGTCAGTTGCTCTGGAATAAGGTCCGGCGCGGGCTCAGCATGGGGCGGGTGCAGTCGGTGGCCATGCGGTTGATTTGCGAGCGTGAAACGGAGCGGGACGCGTTCCGAACCGAAGAGTACTGGTCGATCATCGCGCTGCTGACGGGAACCAATCCTCCGGCATTCGAGGCGAAGCTCCATAGTATCAACGGCGAAGAGGCCTCGATTGAAAATGCCGAGCAAGCCGGCCGCATCGTCGGCGAGATTCAAGGGAAGGCCTTTGTCGTACAATCGATCGAGCGCCGAGAAAAGAAGCGCAACCCCGTCGCCCCGTTCATTACGAGTCGGTTGCAGCAAGACGCTTCGCGAAAGCTGCACTTCTCGCCGAAGAAAACGATGACACTGGCGCAGCAGTTATATGAAGGGATCGAAATCGGCGCCGAAGGGGCGACCGGGTTGATCACCTATATGAGAACCGACTCGCCGCGCATTTCCAACGAGGCGATGGTCGACGCGCGCGAGGTGATCCAGTCTCGATTTGGGGCGGACTATCTTCCTGCCGTGCCGAATGTCTACAAGACCTCGAAGGCGGCGCAGGAAGCCCACGAAGCGATCAGGCCGACCTCAGCGGGACGCGACCCTGAATCCGTCCGTCAGTACTTGGATCACGATCAGTACAATCTCTACAAGTTGATCTGGAATCGGTTCATCGCGTCGCAGATGGTGCCGGCCATTTTGGACGTCACTCGCATCGATTCGACACCGGTCGACACGAAAGAGCGGTACCTCTTCCGCTCGACCGGAACGGTCGTGAAATTCCCCGGCCATACGATTGTGTATATGGAAGGGGTTGACAAAGAATTACTCTCACAGAAGCCGAAGGCCGATCAGGAAATGGACGACGATGAACGTCAGCTGCCGGCACTGTCCGAAGGGGAGCGGTTGCGGCTGGTCGAACAGGACGGGCAGACGGTACCTCGGAATGGTATCAAAACAACATTTCACGCAGCCGCCGCCTCGGTATAACGAAGCGCTCTTGATCAAGGAGCTGGAGGAAAAAGGCATCGGACGACCGTCGACCTACGCCGCCATTATCTCCACGATCCAGGATCGCAAGTACGTGGAAAAAACCGAAGGCCGCTTGGTCCCGACGGAGACCGGTAAAACCGTCAACGATTTCCTACTGAAGGGCTTTCCTGAACTCATCAATGTCGACTTCACCTCACAACTGGAAGAACAGTTGGACGAGGTGGAAGAAGGGAATAAACAGTGGGTCACGACGGTGCGTGATTTCTACACACCGTTCACCAGAGAAATGGAGCGAGCCAAGACGATTCCCGGTCCCAAAGATATCGTCGAACCGCCGACCGACATTCCGTGCGAGAAGTGCGGACGGATGATGGAGATCAAGTGGGGCCGGAATGGCAAGTTCCTCGCCTGTCCGGCGTACAAGGACGATCCGCCCTGCAAGAACACGCAAAACTTCGAAAAGCTTCCGGACGGGACCATCAAAATCGTACCCAAGCAGGAGCTGACCACCGACCAGGTTTGCGACAAGTGCGGAAGCCCCATGGTGGTGAAGACCGGCCGCTTCGGCAAGTTCATTGCCTGTTCAGGCTATCCGCAGTGTAAGACGACCAAGCCGATGGCGCTCGGTGTCAAATGTCCGCAACCTGATTGCGGTGGCGACCTCGTGCAGAAGCGGACACGCAAAGGCCGCTCATTTTTCGCGTGCAGCAATTATCCCAAGTGTGAATTTGCTCTCTGGGATCGCCCCGTGCCCAAAGCTTGCCCAACATGCCAGGCCCCGTTCCTGGTGGAGAAAGTCAGCAAACAAGACGGCCGGAGCGTCCAATGCCGCAACCAAGATTGTGGTTACCGCGAAGCCGGGTGACCATTCATCATGCCCCTTTGTCTACGCGTTCAGCGATGTCATGCCCTCTCTACGTTGCAGCGCCCAATCTGACTGTCAACTGGACAAAAATCATTTTTGAGCCGGATATTTGTCCAAGCCCAACTAGGGTTATCCCGAGCCTTTCTTTCTCATCGAAACATCTTAATGTGTTAAATAAAGTTATGCGATGAACGAACACTCTATCCAGGAGCAAAGACGTGGAAGACAGCAGTGAACGTGATAGTCGGGGCTGGTATTTGATCCGCACCAGGGACTTTGGGTTGCTCTGGTGGGGACAGATCATCTCTCAAGTCGGAGAAGGTCTCAATAAGGTCGCTCTACTCTGGTTCGTGTATACCCTCACCGGTTCCGCCCTCAAAATGACGGTCGTCGGATTGCTCCAAACCGTTCCGCCTTTACTGTTCGGTCCCATGATCGGGGTATTTCTTGATCGCCTACCGAAGAAGACCGTGATGGTGTGGGTGGACTTAATCCGTACCGTCATGATTTTTCTCATCCCGGCTTCTATTTGCGCTCGACCTCCTTTCCCTTGAAGGCCTCTATGTCCTGATCTTCTTAACATCGATCGTCTCGACCATCTTTGGACCGGCCCTGGTGTCGGCTGTCCCGCGTTTGGTCCGTCCGACTGAATTGGTGACGGCGAATGCCTTGATCCAAGGCACGAATAATATCGGGTTATTACTGGGACCGGCAATCGGCGGCGTGCTCATCGCGATGATGGGTGCCGAGAATGTCCTGTATGTCAATTCGGCCACCTTCCTCGCATCGGCCTTTTGTCTCATTCCCATGCGGTTTCATGAAACGCTCAAGTCGGCAAAGAGGCCGGAAGCATTTCCGCCTCCATGCTTGATGATATGAAAGTAGGATTTCGATTTGTCTTCGGCACGCAATCGACGGTTTTTCTTCTGGTCGTTATCTCGGCCTTGTACAACCTGGGTGTGAGCGCCTTTGTGTTCATTCTGCCGGTGTATGCGAAAGAGTTTCTCCAGGTCGGTCCGGTTCAACTGGGCTGGCTCTGGTCCGGCCTCGGGGTCGGCATGCTGGCGGTGTCCATCTGGCTCGCCTGGAGGCACCAGGGAGATCTGCATAGCCGCTTGCGCCTCATCGTCCGTGGAATGACGGTGGGAGGACTGGCGGTCTGCAGTCTCAGCCTGCTCGAAACACCGCTGGTCGCTGCTGCAGTGATCGTTGTTGTCGGTGGCAGCACGGCGGTCATGAATCCCGTTGTGTGGGCATTGCTGCAGGAGGCCACCCCGGAACACCTCATGGGACGTGTGCTCACGACGTTCAGCACGGGGTCGATGGCCGCCGCCATGGCCGGCATGACCGGCTTTGGGTGGATTGCAGACGCCGTCGGTCCAGCGCAAAGCTTTATCGGACTTGGTCTGGTTTTGTTACTGACGGCAGCCGTCGCGATCCGGTTTATGCGCCAATTGGCTATGACTCAACGGGTTGCGGCCTAGCATTTGAGCCAGGTCGCCTGTCGCCCAATCGTTCTGCCCGCCGTTCCGCCCTTCCTTGTCGGACCCATTCCGATATAACCTAGCCAGCAGAGATCATGTATGCGGGAGACAACCGGCATACGCATCCTGTCGGACCGGTCCCTCACGATGGATCAGAAAGAGGAAATGCTCGTATGGCGGAACGCCCGATCCTCCGTCGCAGGCAATGGCTCCTTACGCGCGATTTCAGCTTGGTGTGGTGGAGCCAGGTGCTGTCGCAGGTGGCCGACGGTGTCAGCAAGCTGGCTCTCTTGTGGTTTGTCTATTCCATCACCGGCTCGGCGCTGAAGACCACGGTCATCGGCCTCCTGCAAACATTGCCCCCGATTGTCCTCGGACCCGTGATCGGCGTGGTGGTCGATCGATTGCCCAAGAAGGCCATCCTGATCTGCAGTGATCTGGCCAGAGCTCTATTGATCGGTTTGATCCCCTGCTGGGTCTCCGCTAGAAGCGTTTACCGTCCAATCGCTCTACGTGCTGACGTTTCTCTACGGGATTGCCACCGCCATGTTTGTCCCAGACGCTGTCCTCGTCAGTGCCGCTCATGGTGAAGAAGGAACAGTTGACCGCCGCCAATGCCCTCCTCCAAGGCACCACAAGCCTCGGTATCATCATCGGCCCGGTCATCAGCGGACTGGGGATTGCCTTTTCCGGCTCCCAGGACGTGCTCTGTATCAATGCGGTGACCTACCTGGCGTCCGCGGCACTTCTTATTTCCCCTCCGTCTATCGACCGGGATGACAACGTCTTTGCCGGAGAGCCTCCGGACGACGGCGATTGAGGATCTATTCGACGGGATTCGCTATACGTTGATCTCTCGGCGCACGATTCTGGTGTTGATCATGTTGGCCTCGCTCTATACGTTCGGCAGCGGAGCCTTTACGACGCTGTTTCCTGTGTTCGGAAAGAGGCTCCTCTCACTCGGTCCGGTAGAGGTGGGATACCTCTGGTCTTGGCTCGGGGTGGGCCTGCTCATCGTCTCCCTCTGTCTCGTGCGGCTCACCGGATGGGACCTTCGGCGTCGGGTATCGATCATCACGTGGTCGAGCGCCGTCGGCGGGGTGGCTTTGTGCGGACTGGTTTGGGCTTCAAACATCACGGTGGCGACCCTGCTCGTGATGTTGATCGGTATGGGGTTGGGGACCTGGACACCGATCGCCTGGGGGATTATCCAGGAAATCTCGCCCACCCACATGGTCGGGCGGGTCATGGCGATTTATACGGCTATTGCCACGGCAACATCAATGGCCGGCATGACCTTCTTCGGGTGGCTCATCGAAGTATCCAGCGAGTCCGTGAGTCTGATCGGCATCGGTGCAGTCCTGCTCGCCCTCGCAATGTCCAGCGTATGGTTCCGGCGACGCATTGCGGGAGAGCACCTTTCAGTCGGATAGAGAGTCCTTCCTCCATCCCATTCTCTCAACCCGGATTCCGCAGTTGGGTGACGATCATGAGAAGTGCTCTGAGCGTGAGGGCTGCATCGGATCGTCGGCACGACGGTGTCGGCTGTCATCCGACCTTTTTTTGTCATGTTTTCATGACCGTTAAGCACTCCCGTCCAGCTTCGCGTGAATCCTGTCTCCCATAATGTCACCCGTTCTCTCATTAACTGTGTATACTGCTCCATGCATTGCCGCCTCGTTGCACCACCAACTCCCTCCATACCTATGTCTGTCTTATGAAGCACATGAGCCGGGTGTGTACAGTGCTGCTGCTTTTGGCAGGACTGGTCTGGGTGTCACCAGTTGTGGCGGAGGAACCGGCCTCTACTTGGATTGGGAAACAGACTGTCGGCGTAGTAGTCGGTGGGATGCTGCCGGTTCGACTGGTGGATTCGCAATCATCCAAGTTAAACGGCGTGGCCGTGCATCCCTCGTGGCAGATCGTACTGACTGATCCGATAGGTGACGGGTGGTGGCGCGGCTCAGTCGCCTTTGGGGTTGAAGCGGCGTTCTTAGGGATTACGGAACCGACCAGTGCGTATGGTGTGGGAGTCACACCGAAGGTGGTCTATGCGCTTGCTTCGTTCGGCCGGCTGAAGCCCTATGTCGAAGGCGGCGGCGGTCCGATCTGGACGAATTTAGATGGCCGCATTCCTGAGCAGGGATCGAATTTCAATTTTTTGGTCTGGGGCGGTGCAGGCGCGACCTATGATCTGACTGCACGATGGGCGCTGAACGCTGGAGTCCGTTTCAGCCACATTTCTAATGCCGACACCGATAGCCCGAACCGAGGGCTCAATTACCTGCTGCCGTTTGTAGGGTTCTCCTCGAAGCGCTTCTAGCAGGCTGCGGAAAAACTCGATTGATACCAACAATACCCGCCCATCCCTAGCCGCGCCGAAGCCTGCCGGATGGACAGTTCGAAGTGTTGAAAAGACCTGCCCTCGAATCCGCAAATCTTTGAGCTGACGTAGCGACAAGACATCGGCTTGTTGGATCAAGATCAGTCGGATTCGAAGCCGGTAGGCTGAAACGGATGGGTGCGCCATGCGAAAAGCGTTGTGGGGGACAAGTCTGATAGGATGCGCTGGCGATGAGCCATCCCTCGGCCACGACAGCACGGCGCCAAGCCGTAGTTCTCTTCATTCTCATCACCGTCCTGCTCGACATGTTGTCGTTCGGCATCATCATTCCGGTGCTGCCGAAACTCGTCGAGGAATTTTTCTTCGGTAATACAGCGCAGGCGGCCGTGCTCTACGGGCTGATGGGGACGGCTTGGGCGTTCATGCAGTTTTTCTGTTCGCCGATCCAGGGCGCGCTGTCGGATCGGTTCGGTCGGCGTCCGGTCGTGCTGTTATCCAACCTGGGCTTGGGTCTCGACTACATCGTGATGGCGCTCGCGCCGAACGTGGCCTGGCTTGTCGTGGGGCGCGTCATTTCCGGGATGGCTTCCTCCAGCTTCAGCACGGCCGGTGCCTATATCGCCGACGTGACGCCGCCTGAGCAGCGGGCGGCAGCCTTCGGTAAGATCGGCATGGTCTTCGGGCTCGGCTTCATCTTCGGTCCCGCCTTGGGTGGCTGGCTCGGCGCAATCGATCCCCGGCTGCCGTTCTGGGGCGCGGCAGCACTCAGTCTCATGAACGCCTGCTACGGATTCTTCGTTCTGCCCGAATCCCTGCCGCCTGACAAACGGATGCCCTTCACCTGGGCTCGGGCCAATCCGGTCGGTTCGCTCAGACTGTTGCGCTCACACCATGAGCTCTTCGGCCTCGCGACGGTCTCGTTTCTCGGCTATCTCGCTCATGCCGTGCTTCCAGGCGTGTCGGTCCTGTACATGGGCTATCGCTATGGGTGGGGAACGGCCAGCGTGGGACTGATGATGGCGGGCGTCGGTGTGGCCGCGATGATCGTGCAGGGCGGACTGATCCGTCCGATCACTAATCAGTTCGGCGAACGGAGGACGGTGTTGATGGGGTTATTCTGCGGGGCGGTCGGCTTTTCCGTCTACGGCACCGCCTGGGAGGGTTGGATCTTCTGCCTCGGCATTCCCGTGATGGCCTTCTGGGGACTCGCCGGTCCGGCGACGCAATCGCTCATGACACACCGTGTCAGCAGTGCGGAACAGGGCCAGCTTCAGGGCGCCATCGCCGGCATCAACGGGATGACCGGCCTGATCGGGCCGACGCTCTTCACGCAGACCTTCGCCTATTTCATCCGACCCAATTCTGCCTCCAGCACGTCCCTCGAATTGCCAGGCGCACCGTTCCTCCTCGCTTCGCTCATGCTCCTCGGCGCCGCTGTGATCGCGTGGCGAACGACGAAAGCGGGCGGACTATAATAAGCTGCATGCGCAGTTCCCTCGGTAAGGTGCGCGTGATGTGTGCGACGATTGAAAAAGACTCCCAACGCCTTATGCCGACACTTATTCTGATGACGATCTATCGGCCGGATTCGAAGCTGTGGACGAACTGGCGCAAAAGAAAAGGGAGGCGGTCATGAAGTCCTGCCCGTTCTGCAAAGCCCCGGTGAAGCGAAAAACGATTGAACATGTTCATCGGTGGGGGAAACCTCTGTTTCTGTTTAAGAACGTGCAGGCTGAGGTGTGCAGTCAGTGTGGGGAGACATTTTTAAAGCCTGCGGTCATTCGACTCATGGATCGGTGTACTGCGACGGGAAAGGTCGGGCGAGCGCGGGTGAGTATTCCCGTGATTAGCTTGCCGGACAAAGTCAGCGCCTAACTGCTGGATTTCTTGAGCCAGCCGAGTATTTCCGGACTCCAACCTTCGCGCATGCCAGACGTCGGCAGCTCTCATTCAACGGCATTGGCCTATATGAAACCGAAGACCACCCCATCCATCGGGAATATCTTCCGTGACCTGGGATTTCGCCGTGAGGAGGCCGAACATCTGCTGGTGCGGGCGGACCTCATGATCCAGGTAGAGAAACTCATCGCGGCTCGTGGCATCAAGCAGAAGGCTGCGGCCAACCCTGGATGTAACGCAGCCGCGCGTTAGTGATCTCCTCCGCGGGCGCATAGACCTCTTTAGTACCGACGCACTCATCGATATGCTGACTCGCCTCGGCGCGACCGTTCGTCTAACCGTTAAGGTTCGGCGGGTGGCTTAAGGTTGTATCAACTGTGCGGCTCTCCTCGAGTAGGACGAATTGAAAAGACTCCCGACCCCTTAACCTCGACCCATTGATCCGGACGGCACGGATGAGGTTGGCCAGTTTATCAAATGGCACAGAGCACAAATTACCCGCAAGCCCATAACGCATGTGATTAACACGCATTCGCATGCGTGATCATTATCTTGGGAATATTGCCTTTGCTGAGTCAACTGTTATAGATTCGGAAAGATGTCGCGAGCTGGTAGTAGAGACTGGAGACGAGTGGGTGTACCTGATGGAAAATTTGGTAGGTCGCAGCTTCCCGAATACCGAGCCAGTCACGACAAGCACTGTTTACCCGGCGCTCTCAAAAACCAGCGTCATGCTAAATGGAGTAAATTTGGTGTTCTGAGTCCCGCCAGGTTCACACACGGACGGGGATCTTATGATTTACCTGTCGGATGATAAGGTACTGTGCGGGAGATATTCTTGTGAATGGCGTCGTCCCGACAATACAGGACGGCGTCGTTAAGAATTGGATAACGGTGTTAGAGGAAGTCGAACGGGTCGAAGCTGATGTCTTCGTACCTGGCCACGGCCCACTAATGAATCATAGTCAGGTTAAATCGTTACATAGTGCGATCAGGCATTTTACGCTGGGGTGCAGGAGGGCTACCGAAATGACCTGAGCGAGAGCGAGATTCGCAAAAAACGTGATCCTTCAGAGTGCGAAAATCTGGAACGTTCAAGCGTTCATACGTTATCGGGCGAAATATAAATCGGGCGTACCTGGAAGTTGAGCAAGAATTATTCTGAATAAAGTCAGAAGAATGCATTTGCATCTTCGCAAATGGTGAACAGCTGCGAAGCTGCGTAAGCGACCTTCCGGGGAAGTACAAAGTCTCCGCACGGCGCGCACCACCAGATGTCACAAAGTCGGAAACGGGTCGATGACGGACCTTCCTGGAGCAGGCAGCTTGACGGAGAAGGCTCGGTGGCGAGGGGACGTCGCACCAGGTTGACGACAGCGGTTGGGTCCGGAAAAGACTTGCCATTGGGCGGAGGGCTGGCTGCTTGGCGCTGGGTGCGCAGACGATTATTGCCGGGACCAAAACCGCTATGCGTTCACGCCTTCCGCTAATCCTATCATGGTTGTTGTTCGCAGTCTGGTTGCTGGCACCTATCGCGCTTGTCGTGGGTTCGGCTGAGCGAGGTAAGATACCGATCGATTTTCTCGCGTATCAGCATGCTGCCGAGGCAATCGCCAAAGGCCAGAGTCCGTATGTGACGGTCGGGGAGAGTCGCGAGATCTTTCGGTCGTTCAATCGCCTTGAATCGGAGCTGCAGGCTGCGCAGGCGAGGGGCGAGGGGCGGGTCTTTCTCCGCGAGGCCGCCGCCCGACCCCAACAGCCCGGGCCTTACGTCTATCCGCCGACGCTCGCGCTCTGGATCAATCAGTTCAACCTTGACGGCGTGGTCTTCACTGGCGTGATTATGGCGTCCGTTCTGGGCTTCGTGCTGATCTGGTTCCGCGCGACCGGTGCGCACGCCGGGTGGCTTCTGCTGGTGATCGGCTCATGGGATCTGTTGGCCACTATACAGGGCGGCAACGTTGAACTCGTGCTTCTGTTCGCCACTCTGGCCGCGGTCCGGCTCCTCTGGGACCACCGGTTGATCTGGGCGACGCCGCTAATCGCGTTCGTGGTGCTGATCAAGCCCTTTTACGCACTCTTCTTCGTCGCCTTCCTCCTCTTGCGGTCTGTGCAGCCGCGCGGCGCGGAGCGAGAAAACCCGAGGGCGCTGATGGCGGCCGGCGGGATCCTGCTGATGCTCCTGGCAGCGGAACTCTACCGCTGGGGACCGAACCTGCGGGCCGAGGCGCTCGCCTTTTACCTCAACGCGGGGGATGCTATGTGGACGGCCCTGCCGTTAGCCGAGCAATCCCCGCTCAGCGCGTGGAATCGGACGCCGTTGCAGGGGTTGATCAATCTCGGATTGGCCTCACTCCCAGCGCAGGTTGCCGCGTTGGGGCTCTGGGGCCTGTTCCTTGGAGTGAGCCTCTGGTTGGCGCGCCGCGCATCGCTCAACTTCCCGTTGGCCTTTGGTTTGGCCCTGACGCTGCTCTACTGGGGCCGACCGGCGGGGTACGGCTTCAATTATCTCGAGTTGGTGGTCGCGATCGCGGTCTGGCCGAGCCTTGTGCGTTGGCAGAGGCTTGCGGTGTTGGTCGTCTTGGCAGGGATCATGGGGTCTCGCTGGTGGGCCTTCGGCGAGACGCTACGCGGCGAAAATCTGTCCTTGCTGACGATGCAGACTGCGGCGTGGCCATGGGAGACTTGGTTGGTCCTCCCCTTTTTCTGGCTCCTGCTACTCTGGGCGATAACGCATTCCCGCGGTTCCGACCAAGACCCCGCAGGGGGTCGCGAGGCACAAGTGGCCCGTCGCGCATCGGCAGTCACCCAACAGGATTACGCGCTCCGTGGCCCGTTCGATGCGGCCTTGTTCGGCGTGGCCCAGGTCGGCGACCGCGATCCTCGATCGCGTGCATGCACCATGCGATCACCATTAATATCCGGGGCCATTCCTATCGGGTGAAGGAGAAGCTCAAAGCCCTTCTGAGAACGGTGGAGCACGAAGTAAATCTAGAGCATTTTTGATTTAAGTGTAAGCACAACAGTGGGGTCGGATCTTGAACTGTGCACTCAATTGAAATGTGGAAAGGGGCCGTGAGTAATTTCTGTCCATTGCCCGCGACTCGGACTATGAAACCAGCCAGGTTCCTTAATCGTCCCTCCCCCCGTGTTCGCCTTCTGGTCGTGTCTGATAGTCTCTTCACTCGAGGACGACGCGCTCTCACCAGACCGGCTTGGCGGTGATTGCCTTGTTCAAGCTCGTGAAAGCGCTGTTGGTCCTTTTTGGGTCAGGCTTGCTGAAATTGATGCATACGGACATTGCGGCGCTGTTCTCCCGTTTGATCGAAGCGCTACATTTGAATGCCGATTCTCGGATCATTCATGAGATGTTCTGAAAGTGGATGCCTTGCAACCACAGGATCTTGCATTTTGGCTGGTCTGGGCATAGCCTATCGCTCGGAGGGATGGGGGTATGGCAAAGCCCGCTCAGTTTACTATCGAGTTGGAGCAGGAAGATGACGGCCGCTGGATCGGTGAGGTGCCGACCTTACCCGGGGTGATGGCGTATGGCCAGACTCGGGCGGAAGCTCTCGCTGCGGTGCAGGCCTTAGCGCTTCGTGCGCTGGCGGATCGCCTTGAATATGGAGAAGCCCTTCCTGACGAGTTCCTGAACGTCTCCTTCATTGCTGCATGAGCCAGTGGTCTTCCACCCGCACTCCTCGTGTTCTTTCCGCTCTTCTTCGCATCGGCTGGACAATCAAACGAACAACCGGCTCTCACCGGGTACTGGCACGGGACGGGTGGCCTGACGTTGTGTTTGCGTTTCACGATCGCGAAGAAATCGGTCCCAAGATGCTTGCTCGTCTGGCCAAGACGACAGGACTTACTCCTGAAGACCTCTAAGTAAAGCGAGCCTTACAACCGCACAGCGTCCTCGTGGCGAGGCTGGTCAGTCTGGGCTATGCGGGGATGTTGTTGCTGGAAGGCGTTGGACTGGACGAATAATGATGATCTGCTAGCCGCGCACGATCTTTGTTCGTCGGCGCGGACGCTTGGCGGGGCGCGTTCTCTTTGAGATGAGCGGAAAGTTCTCTGGGTGTCTGATGGATTCGACTGCGAGATCCACGTCGAGATCCGGCCAGTAGAGATGATGGAGCTGCGGCCATTCCACTCGTACGATTTCTGCGATAGAGGCGTCCTTAAACCAGGGAAAGTCCTTGAACGCAACAAACAGTTCCTCATTGGCCAGCAGCAGCCAGAAGCCATGCTTGGAGATGTTGGTCACCTCAGCTGCCGAAATGTGTCTGCCAAGCGCTGCGTATTTCATCCTCATGCTCCTCGATCGAGGTGCCTACCGGCAGATCAGTGCGCGTCATCCGAGCGCGTTTTACCCCAGAATAGGGAATAGACATAAATCTGGTAGGCCAGAACAAGCATGAGGCCGACCCCGAACCAGGCAAACCCGGTTGTTAATCCATAGGAGTCGGTGGCTGCATTGAACACCGTGAGGCTGAGCGCGGGATCAGTTGTTGAAACTAAGATGTAGGGATACATGCCGAACATGACGCTGGTGAGCATCAGCAAAATAAATACGCTGGAAGTGAGAAAGGCGGCGGTGTCACGCTGTCGCTGCCGAAGGTACAGACTGGATCCGAGCGCGAATATGCCGCTCAATGGGACAAGATATTCCATCGGATGGCCGGCGAAGTTGAGCCGCAAGCTTGGCTGGACAAACGGGACGGCAGTCACGGTAAGTGCTGTGCACCCAGCCGAAACCCACCCCATGACCCAGGCGGTCGAGACGGCCCGCTTATACAGGGCGTCTTCTGTTTTCATGACGAGATAATTCGCTCCATGGAAGGCTAGGATCGACACAGTCGTCAGCCCGAGCAGTACCGTGAACCAGTCCAGGATGCCTGGTTCCGGTCCAGGCAGAAAGTCCGTCCAAAACGGGACGAAGAAATACCCATCACGATTTAACGGCACACCACGAATCAGATTGCCCAGCGCCGCGCCAAAGACAAAAGCCAGGAGCAAACTGGCCGTCGTAAAGGCCGTATCCCACGCCTGTTTCCACAGCACATGATCCACATGCGCTCGCAATTCCAGCGCGAGGCCGCGAAAGATCAGCAGCCACAGCACAAGGATCAGGGCCAGATAGAACCCGCTGAATCCTGCGGCGTAGGCCTTCGGATAGGCAAAGAAGAGGACCGCGCCGGCGGCGATCAACCAGACTTCGTTCGCGTTCCACAGTGGCCCGATGGAGGCGAGCACCGTTCGACGTTCCGCTTCGGTCCGAACGATGAGTGGATAGACCATGCCGACACCAAAATCGAAACCATCAAGGACAATGAAGATGGCCAACATTAGTGTGACGACGATAAACCACAGGGTTTCCATCAACAGCCCCTTCGTTCACGCGGGATACGTCGCTTGTGAGTCGATCGAGCCAGGTCCGCGTCCAATCGTTTTGCCGAGAAGAAACACAAACAGTAAGCCGAGCAGCAGATACAGCCCCAAGAATCCAATCAAGGTAAATAGAGCATTCCCTGAATGAACAAGCGGAGATGTGCCATCGGCGGTGCGCAACAAGCCGTACACGAGCCAGGGCTGCCGTCCCAGTTCCGCGGTCATCCAACCGGCCGACGTGGCAATGTAGGGGAATGGCGCTGAGAGCATCAGTAACCACAATAGCCACTTCATGTTGAACAGCCGGCCACGCCAGAGCGAGAGCAGGGCTAGGCCAAAGATGGCGGCGAAGATGGTCCCCAATCCGGCCATGATGTGATACGCATAGTAGAGGAGTGGAAGATTATCCGGCCACTCGTCGCGCGGAAACGCGTCGAGCCCCTTGACCTTGGCGTAGAGGTCTTTGTACACGAGAAAGCTGAGTGCCTTAGGAATCTCAATCGGGTTGTCGATGGTCATCGTTTCAAGGTTGGGTTGTCCCACCAGATAGAGACCGGCTCCTCTTTCCGTCGTGAAGAGCCCCTCAAACGCCGCCCCCTTTACCGGTTGATGTTCGAAGACTTGTTTGGCATTGCCGTGTCCGGTGGGGAAAATCATCAGTGCAGAAGCGATTGCGCCGGCGACAACGCCGGTCTGTAGGAAAGTCCTCGCATGGGATAGATGTTGACCGGATAACAGATAGTACGCGCCCACCGCTGCGATCACACAGGACGCCGTGACGACGGCCGCGGTCATGTTATGCGTGAATTGCCAGAATAACCAGGGATTCGTGAGCAGCCCGGTCAGACTGTTGACGAACACCCGGCCATCGTCTCCCACTTGATACGCGACGGGATGTTGCATCCAGGCATTCGTCGCCAGGATGAAGTAGCCGGAGAGCCACGAACCTACAAAGAGCATCAGAGCGGCAAACCATTGCATCCGACGACTGAATCGTTTCCTGAACAACAGGATACCGAGAAACGATGATTCCAAGAAAAATGCGAAGACTCCTTCCATGGCGAGGGTTTGGCCGATCACTCCACCCGCGAAGGTAGAAAACCTGGCCCAGTTGGTTCCAAACTGAAATTCGAGCGGGATGCCGGTCACGACGCCGAAGCCGAAATTTAAGGCAAAGATGCCCGTCCAAAAATCCGAGACTTGCTGATAATGGTCGTCATCGGTGACAAGCGCCCGACTGCGCAAGTAAAACAGCAGCAACGCCAGGCCCATCGTCAATTGCGGAAAGAGGTAGTGGAATGTGGCGGTGAATGCAAATTGGAGACGATCGTACAGTAGTGCGCTTGTCATGATATTTTCATCAAGTCCTGCGGACAAGGAAGAACAGGTCTCGCGCCATCCAGCACTTTAACAATAGAACCGAAGAACCGAAATGTCCCAAAACGAGAAAAGGCATTGCGAGTCTTTTGTGTGACCGATTCGGTACCATACAAGATGCGTGACACGAGAACCAGTGATCCTCGCATAGGTCGCCCACGAGTGCGCCGACTGAGTCGCACAAGACAGCCATCTCCTCGCACATTCCTTTGACTCATCAGTAGCCTCTTCGTGATACATTCGGCGGTCTTTCTCCTCCGGAGACGGTCAACGAATAAATAGGAGTCGCAGTCTGTGGATGATCATGCCTCGGAAGAACCGACAATCGTTACGCCGAAGACCGGTCTGATCGCGAGGTGGCAGAGCGTTCCGCTCTATGCGCGCATCGTGATTGCCTTGGTACTCGGCGTCATGGTGGGGCTGATGCTGGGAAGCGACGCGGCTGTGCTTGCGGTGCCGGGCAAGCTCGTGTTGCGCCTCCTCGGCGCGCTTGCGCCGCCGCTGATCCTTGCGGCGATCGTGCACACGTTCATGACGACGTACCTCGGTGGGCCGCTTGCGACACGGCTTGCCTCGGTTGTTGTTGCTGAATACGTTGGTCGCGATCCCGTGTCGGCCTGACCGTCGCCAATGTGATTCAACCGGGGCAAGGTGCGGGACTCACGCCGTCGGCTCCGCACGAGGAAGCGACGAAGGCGGCGAATCCGCTCGTCGCCTTTCTTGAGAATGTGCCCAAGAGCCTGCTGGGACCGCTGGGTGACGATGGGAAGGTCATCGGCGTCATCTTCATCGCTGTGGCATTTGGGATGGCCTTACGCAAGGAACGTCAACGGCCTCTCGGAACGGTCGAGCACATCTCGTCGAACTCTTCCTGGAATCGCTGATCAAGATTTTGCACTGGATCATCGCGCTGGTGCCGCTTGCCGTCTTCGGCATCGTCGCGAGCATCGTGGGAACGGAAGGCTTCGCGCCGTTCAAGGCGCTGGGGATCTTTGTGCTGAGCGTGCTGCTCGCGCTCGCGATCCAGGCGGCCTATTACCTCATGCGCATCCGCTTCGGGTCCTGGGTGCGTCCCGGGTGAGTTGCTGCGCGGGGGACGCGACGCGCTGGTGATGGCCTTCTCGACCGCCAGTTCGACGGCGACGATGCCGGTGACCTACGCCGCGCTCAAAGATCGCGTGGGCTTGCGCGAGCAGTCCGCCAGCATGGGAGCGCTGGTCGGCGCGAATTTCAACAACGACGGCACCGCACTGTACGAAGCGATGGCGGCGCTATTCATCGCCCAGATGATCGGGATGGACCTGACGTGTCATCAGCAAGTGATGGTGGTGCTGACCAGCGTCATCGCCTCCGTCGGCGCCGCCGGCATTCCAGAAGCGGGGCTGGTCACGATGACCATGGTCTTTACTGCCGTCGGACTGCCGGTGCAGTACATTCCTGTCCTGCTCACGGTCGATTGGTTTCTCGATCGCTGCCGCACCGCGATCAACGTCATGGGCGACATGAACGTGAGTTGTCTCTTGGATGGAAAGCAGAAAGATTGAACCAGGCACTCATTCGACGACGCTGAATTCATACCGCGAGCTCGTCAGTGTCGCCAATAATTCCGACGCGTGATCGCGGCCACGGGTTTCCATCGTGATGTCGATCGCGGCTTCGCTCAAGCTCACCCCGTAGTGCGCGCGGTTGTACGAGGTCTCCACGATGTTGGCCTGGGCCTTGGCGATCACCGATGCCAGTCCTTCCAATGCGCCGGGATAGTCCGGGAGACGCACTCGCAGGCGCAGCCGTCTCCCGTCGCGAACCATGCCCTGCTCGATGATTCTCGCCAGCAGCGTGACATCAAGGTTGCCTCCGGACACCAACACCGCGATGTGTTTCCCGCGATGGCCCGTTTTCGCCTGTAGAACGGCGGCAAGCGCAACGGCCCCGGCCCCCTCCGCCACCGTTTTCTCCCCCTCCAGCAGCATCAGAATCGCCTCCGCAATCTCGTCTTCCTCGACCGTGACGAGCTGATCGACATATTTGCAGGCCAACGGCAGCGTGCGCACGCCCGCTTTTCGAACGGCGATCCCGTCGGCCAATGTGGACTTCGCCGGAAGATCAACGGGTTGCTGTTGTTGCAGAGCCGTTTGCATCGACGGCAATCGACCCGTTTGAACGCCGATCACTTCCACCGCAGCGTTTCGCTCTTTGACCGCGCAGCCGACCCCGCCGATCAATCCGCCGCCTCCTACCGGCACGACGATCACATCCAACGCAGGGTTCTGCCTCAGAAGTTCCAACCCGACGGTCCCTTGGCCGGCGATGACGGCGTCGTCGTCGAAAGGATGAATAAACGTGGCATTCCTCTGCGCGCTCCGTTCCATGGCTGCCTCGCAGGCCTCGTCGTAATTGTCTCCGTGCAGCACGACCTCCGCGCCGTAGGCGCGGGTCGCGGTCAGCTTGATCATCGGCGTCGAACGTGGCATCCAGATTTGCACCGGGATACCCCGCTGGGTTGCGTGATAGGCTACCCCTTGTCCATGGTTCCCTGCCGATGCCGCCATCACTCCCCGTCGCCGTTCGTCGTCCGTCATCGTGAGGATGCGGTTCAACGCGCCGCGTTCCTTGAACGATCCGGTCATCTGTAAATTTTCGAGTTTCAAATAGATCGCGTTTCCCCTCAGTCGGAACAGCGTTTTGGAGTGTACCAACGGAGATTCGTAGATCGACGAACCGATCCGAGCTGCGGCTGATTCGATCGATTCAAGATTGACCATGCTCCGTGCTCCTTTCTCGTGATTCCGGATACAATAAAAACCCCTGGTGGATTCGAATCCACCAAGGGCCGTTGCGCGCGTACGTTTCGAGTCGCAGGCAGGCTCAGGCGGAGCTGGCGATCATCATCGCCGCCGCCATGCTCATCCCGTTGTTCTGCCGATCGATCTTCATTGTTGAATGGATACCGAGTGTGCTGCTCTCACGTGCAGCTTATACCATCAGGCCGTTAGGCAGATCAAGAATTGATGAAGGCGCAGGGGCACAGAAACTGTCTGCCGCGGCTACCGTGCAACGGTCTTTGGGTTACGTTGATGTGTGAGGGCGGTCCGCAGCTTCTCTTCATGCTCCTTGCTGAGTGACGTCTTAAGAATCGTTCCTTCGTACTGTGCAATCCTGGGTAACACCTTGTCTTCGTCAACACTGCGAATCAACAGAAAGATTGCGGACGTGCCTCGCTTGATCGTGCTTCCTAAGTCCTTGATGAAATTGTCGGGGATCCCATAGTCGCTCAACAGCCCATACTCGCTGGCGGCGGTGGTCATGGCTCCACCCCCGGCCCCTCCGGCGATGCTGCCGATCAGACCTGCCAAGGGATTCATGAAGAGCAGCCCCATCAGCCCTCCCCATAACACGCCCAGCGCGACACCATGCTTGGTGGCACCTCCGAACACATCGACGCACTGTTTCAGATGGACTTTGCCATCTTGATCGCGGACGACGATCACCGCATCTTCGAGGTCCAAGACATATTCCGTTTCCATGGCCCGCAGTTCGTTCAACACTCGATCGGCCGTGCTGGAATCATTAAACGCGATGCAGACAAGATCACTCATGATCCCTCTCCTTTGATTCTATGTGAGCAGCCGCTCTTCAGTGAGGCAGATGGTCAGCTTTGTGACGCATGCACTAGATAACAGTATGATTGGTCTCAGAGCAAGATGGGGTTTGTAACGGTGTCCCAACCCTGTAGCGGCAAAGCCCATCCTCGCCCCTTGTTTTTCCACGTCTCGTTCCCTTACTCTCGTCGCGCACTGTGTGGGGAGTCCCTGGATGTTGCAAGCTGTTTCACTACGTTGCAGTCGCGGTGAACGACGATTATTCACCGACCTCACCGTAAAGGTTGAGCGGGGATCGCTGCTGGCCGTGGTAGGTGAAAACGGCAGCGGAAAGACGAGTCTGCTCCGCATCTTTTCCAGTTTGTTGCCGCCGGAACAAGGTTCGGTTTTGTGGGAGGGACAGGATATCCATCAACTCAAGGAGCTCTATTCGGGCCAACTGACGTATATCGGACATCTCAATGGAATTAAGGACGATCTCACGCCGCTGGAAAATCTGATGAGCGCGCTGTCGCTTGCCGGAGAACCCTGCTCCAACAATGGAGCAAAAGAGGCCTTGGAGGGGATCGGGCTGAAGCGGCCCATTCATCATTTGCCGTCCAAGATGCTCTCGCAAGGACAAAAGCGCCGAGTTGCCCTGGCAAGGCTGTGGCTCTCCACTCGTCCCCTATGGCTGCTCGATGAGCCATTTACCTCGCTCGACACGGCTGCAACTGATGTCGTGACGCAGCGGTTGCTTATGCATCTGCAGCGCGGGGGGCTGGCGGTTGTTGTGACCCATCAGGAAGTTGCGCTTCCTACGGAGATTGTCCAACGCCTGAGGCTGATGGGATGAGCGGCTCCAGCATATGGGAAGCCGTCAGCGGAATCATTCGGCGTGATCTGTTGCTGGCGATGCGGCGCCGTTCAGATGCCGCGATGTCGGTCTTCTTTCTGGTGATCGTGGTCAGTCTCTTCCCCTTGGGTATCGGACCGGAGCCGGCGGTGCTAGGACCATCGGTCCCGGCGTGCTGTGGGTAGCGGCCTTTTGGCCTGTTTGTTGTCGCCTGACGAGTGTTTACGGCGGACTATCTGGACGGTGTCCTTGAACAGATGGTCTTGGTTCC
>CAWKJK010000012.1:0-39537 GCA_963849655.1 uncultured Nitrospiraceae bacterium | reverse complement strand
AGTGCTCCCCCTAGCCAATGGGTAAAGCGGACTTGCTTTTATCAGCCGCAACGGTTCAAAAAGAATGTCTGTAGGGTTATGTCTATAGCCATAAGATTGATGTCAAAGACATAGAGTTCTTTATCGATCAGCACAAAGTCAGAGTGCCTGATAAAGAAATCTTAGGTAACTCGGAACCGTCTTAAGTGGATTGCCCTGTTCCATTACTTTCTAGCAGGGGATATGGCAGGGAGGTGACGGCCAAACGCTTATGCTTGTTTGAAGGCTTGATTCGAGCGGATTTCTAGAATGCCTGAGGCATAGTCCGGGGGGCGTGGGGTGAATAAGACTTTAACCATAGGAAAAATCTATAAAGAAAGTGCTGGGGACAAGGTGGTTTTTTCTTCGCAAATAGATTTCGGCAATCAAATACAGACTCTGTGGTATCGTTTGGATGCAGAATACAGCGATTATTTTTGCGATGATCGGGGCGACGGATTAGTTGCAAGCCTTTTGTTCTTCTCGTTGATGAACGGGGCTGACATAGTCAGTACTCTGCCCATTTCCGAAAAGCTGTACTATCAACTTATGTATCATCTAATTCCCCAGTTATGCCGCTGCAACAAGTCAGTCGTTTCTCCGATAAAGATCGAAGCGCCGCTTGTTTCAACAGGGTATCCGAAGCCGAGTGGGGTCGGCTGTGGAATATCTTGCGGTGTCGACTCCTTCACCACACTGTATGAATACACTAGACTCGTCCCTCTTGATTCATTCAAGCTAACCCATCTCACCTACCTGAAGGTTGGCGCTCATGACGGCCACAATTGGGAAATATGACAAAGAAGCGCAGGACAGCGCTTTTCCGATCGCAATTATCACATGCCAAAGCATTCTGCGCTCGGTACGGATACAAGCTTATCGTAGTCGAGTCCAATCTTACGGAAATAATAGATCACATGTTCGGTTTCTATAATTATGAACAGTTTCATTCTTATGTGAACGCCGGAACGATTCTGCAACTGCAGAAACTATTTCATCGATATTATTATTCTCCAGCATATTGTCTTGATGCAGTTCTTCTGTGGATGTAAAAAAGGATGCCGCTCATTACGAGCGTGTTCTGCTCCCCACTGTTCTCGACCGAAACGACAAGTTTTTACAGCTCCAATCAAGCGATGAGCCGAATTGAAAAAGAGCGCCTAATCTCCGACTTTGAGCAGAGTTATGAATGGCTATTGGTATGCTTGCTACAGACACCCAATTGCGGAAAGTGCGGAAAATGCATTCGGACTATGTTGGGGCTAGACTTTGTTGGCAAGCTTGAACTGTACCGAGCCTGCTTTGATTTAGATGAATATTTCAAAAATAAAGATCACTATCTGAGAATGATTGTTCAGAGGAGCGAACGAGACTATTTCATGGAGGAGCTTTATGATTATGCCATGACGCATGATATTGCACTGCCCTCACCCGAGCATGCAAATAAGGATAATTATGGTCTAGTCCGACGGAATATTCTAAATCGGGTGTTTGATTCTATAAACCAACGAGGTGTGCGACAAACTCTATCGATAGCCCTACAGCGTTTGATGCGGGCAGAGGCTGTGATTTCCGCGATACTGTCGCCTAGGACGCCAAGACCGCTTGCCTTGCATGCGCGCGTGATGGCAAAACGTTGAATCTAACGATTCGAGGGTCGTCTGCCGGCCAGTTCCAGATGCAGGCTGGCTTGTCGGTCCTGTTCGCGCGCCGCGTCTTCATAAAACTGCGTGAGCATTTGCGCGCCGGCCACCCAATCCGAATCACGTCCGAAGAGCTGTTCATAAGTCAAGGCGCGATTGGCTTGTTCCGACGCCTTTTGGCGGGACAGCACCGCCTGTCGGGAGTAATAGGAAGCGATGCTCAGATGGTCCTGATTTGAGTTGGGAAAGTCGGCATCAAGCTGTGCCGACAGGCCTCGGTTGCATCCGGTTGCGAACAGGAGACCGACTAAGAACAGGAGCGTTACAGCCTGCATACTATCCGGCCTTTCGTCAGCCCGTATTATGCTACCGCACGCCTGCGCGATCAACAACGGGTGCCGCTCATCTAATCACATAATCACACCACCCTTGCCGCCTTGATTTCCTTGGACCATAGGCTCTCTAGCTCAGGCTCTACAGTCCGGCGTACAATGACTCTCAAGCGAGTGGAGGGCCAAGCTGGATCGGAGGAACCGCCATGAAACGAATTGTGACCGCTCTTCTGTCTGTTCTGTGGCTGGGAGGATGCGGCGTCCTCGTTCCTTATATGTACGATGCCCAGATATTACAAGATCGGTTGATCGTGTCGATGCCGAAGGAACAAGTTCTGAAGCAGTTGGGCAAACCGAATCGTGTCGTTCGGAACGAGGGGCGGCAGATCATTTTGGAGTATCGGCTCTATCCACAGGGCGATTGGACCGCCTATCTGATCCATTGTCCGTTTTTTCCGAACTGCTATTTTCCAGGCGAAGCGGGGCATCCGTATTATGTCGTGTTGCAGGACAATCAATTGTGCCTGTGGGGAACGCCTAGCGTCGTCCAGCCTCTGCTTGGGCTCGTCTGTGGGCCTACGGTTCCTGCCGATCGAAAAGAGCATGTCCGTGGAGGCCTTCGCATTTCGGTGATTCCGGTATTCATGCCTCCTCCCATCGTTCCCCTGCCGCAGCGCCTGGCCGTCATCCCTGGTGACGGGTCGTCTGATGTCGAAATCAGCTCATGGCTCGATCTCACCTTGAATTTCCTGCGCACACGCCATCCAGACTTGGTGCTGGTGGAACGAGAGGAGCTGAAGACGGTGCTGAATGAGATGGGCATTCAATACGGCGGTCAGGTCGATGACGAGACGTTCGATCCATATCGGGAGGCTTGTCGGCGCGGACAGTTTGCTGATCTATCGGATGATCGTGCCGGAGGACATGTCGCGCTCGGCGGCGTTCGAACTCCGCCTCTTCAAGGTTGAAAGCGGCACCACCCTGTTCCGCCAAACGGTTTCGGCAAGTCAGGTCTCGTCGGTACCGGTCGTGACCGGGGCCCAGCGATCCGCCAAGCCCGACTCTCCCGCCCGTCGTCCCTTGCTCCAAGAAGCCGCCGCCTATGGTTTGGCTGCATTCACGGCTGCCTTCGGTGATAATCCGTTAGGACTGGTGCCGGACCACGGTTGGTCGGGGGAGGGCGTCAAAGTGTTGGACGTCCTTCACGGGGGACCGGGCTTCCGTGCCGGGCTCAAGCCAGGCGATCAAATTATGGAATCCGATAATCGACCGGTCGGCAGCTGGTCTGATCCGGTCACACTCCCGACACAGTTGACCGTCAGGCATAACGGGGTTCCCCTTGAGATGTCCGTCAGATGACGGGTGAATCCGAGTGATGTCAGCCTCTATCTCGTCAAAACGTCTTGTACTCGAGCCATTTGCCGTTCAGCGTGATTTTGCAGCGGGTTTCACCCTGGCTACCGGTGACCTTTTCCATGTCCACCGTGAAATCGATCGCGCTCATGATACCGTCGCCGAACATCTCGTTTGCCGTCTCACGCAAAGAATCGCCGTACACGCCGACAATTTCGAGCAACCGGTACTTGAACGGGTCCGTCATGTTCGGCAGATCCGTGCGTACCGGGAATCGGCTCAAGGACTGGACGATCTCGTGGTCCAAATCCAGAAGCTTGCCGACCTTCACCGCTTCGTCCGGGGTCAACCGGTGATTGCCGTTCAGCGCCGCCGCGACGAACGTTGGATTCTTGCCGACGATTTTTGCCACATCCGCGATCGTGACTTGCTTTTCGAGTCGAGCGGCCCTGATCTTGTTGCGTATCGTTTCCCTCTCCATGTTGACCTCCCATGATAGGGCCTCTGTCAACAGCCGACACGAGGCTCTGTTGAATAGATGGACCGGTACCCTCCCATCGGGTGAAACAGCCCGCTAGAACACCTGCACAATAAAACACTTCAGATACCGAGTCTCCGGCATGCCGGCGAGAATCGGATGGTCGGCACTCTGGCCACGTTGTTCGATCAAGCGAATATCTCGCCTGGCGTCGCGGGCAGCGAGTCGAATGCTATTCCACAAATCTGTCTCTGATACCGGATGAGAACAACTACATGTAATCAGAAATCCTTCCGGCTTCAGCAACTTGAGTCCCAACAGATTGATGTCCTTGTAGCCGGCTAGCGCACCCGACAGGGCCTGTTTGCTGCGCGCAAAGGCCGGAGGATCGAGGATCACCAGATCATAGCGTCGGCTGTCCTTCACTAGATGGCGCATTTCTTCGAAGGCATCGGCTTGGCGATAGGTACAGCGGTTCTCCACCTGATTCATCACCGCGTGCTGTCGGGCCATCGCCAGTGTATCCTGGCTGACATCGAGACTCTCCACAGACCGCGCTCCAGCCAGGGCTGCATGAATGCCGAAGGCGCCGGTATGGCAGAATACTTCCAGCACCTCTGCCCTTGCCGCAAACTTGGCCGCAGCCAGCCGATTTTCCCGTTGATCGCAAAACCAGCCAGTCTTCTGTCCCCGTTCGACATCGACGACAAACTTTGCAGGTCCTTCTTGGATTTCAACTTTTGTCGAACCACTGCCGCGAAAAAATCCTCGTTCAAGCGGCAATCCTTCGAGCTGCCGACTCTTGGCGTCGTTCCGGAGATAGATACCAGCGACGTTCAATTCCTTCATCAGTAAGTCGGCCAACAGCTCTTTTCTGCGATCCATCCCAACGGACAGGGTCTGCATGACCAGCAACTGATCATATCGATCGACGATCAACCCCGGCAGTCGATCCCCTTCTCCGTAAATCAAACGGTACGCATTGGACTGAGCGACGACGCGTTGCCGTAAGTGGATCGCCTGTTGAATTCTCCCCAGCCAGAACGTCTCGTCGATCGGTTCATCCCGGAACGTCAGCAGGCGGACTCTGATTTTCGAGGCCGGGTTATAGAGGCCGCGGCCGTAGAATCGGCCGTCTAAAGTGAGGACATCGATCAGATCGTCGGCGATCGGTTCACCGACCACCGGTCCCAAGTGGCCGGCATAGAGCCAAAGATGCCGACTCTCAGAGCCACGTGATGCAGTGAGGCGAATCTGTGCGGTCTGCGTCATACCTTTTCTCCTACCATGTTGTATCTGACTCTCTGACTGAGTGATCAAGTACCGGATGAGGAACATCGCGGACCGCCCGGTTGTGCTTGACGAAGTGTCGCCGGTATGTTTTCCTGAAGTCAGAGCATCGAATCACGATCGGCTAGTCACCATCGAGGGCACACACATGAGCGACAAAGCTACGATCGGGTCAGCGGTATTGAATCGCCTGCATCGTCTCGGCGTCCGCCATATTTTCGGCATTCCGGGAGACTATGTCCTGTCTCTCTATCAAATGATAGAGGCTTCACCGATCCAGCAGATCGTGACGACCAGGGAAGATTGTGCCGGCTTTGCCGCTGACGCCTATGCACGGATCAACGGCATCGGGGCCGTCTGTGTCACCTACTGCGTCGGCGGGCTCAACACCGTCAACGCCATTGCCTGCGCCTATGCCGAACGATCGCCGGTGGTGCTGTTGACCGGATCACCCGGTCTCACGGAACGAACTCGCACCCCTTATCTGCATCATATGGTTCGCGACTTCGGGACGCAACGAGAAGTCTTCGAACGGATGACCGTTGCGGCAGTGACGCTGGATGATCCTCTGACCGCGGAGCGGGAGATGGATCGGGCCTTTGCGGCCCTGTTGCGTTACCGCCGTCCGATTTATATCGAAATCCCAAGAGACATGGTCCACTGTCCGCTGACAGGAGGCATGAAGCCGTTCTGCATTGAAGATACGCCGAGTGACCCGGCCGCTCTGGAAGAAGCGATCGGTGAAGTGCGGATCATGCTCGCCTCGGCCAAACGACCGGCCATGCTCGTTGGAGCGGAAGTGGGTCGGTTCGGGCTTCAGGATGATTTGGCCCGGCTGGTGGAGCGCCTCAACATTCCCATTGCCTCGACCCTGCTCGGAAAATCCATCATCCGAGAGGACCATCCGCTCTATGTCGGCGTGTATGGAGGGCTGATCGGGCGCGAGGAAGTGCAGCAGTTCATCAACGATTCCGACTGCCTGTTGATCCTAGGGTCCATTCTGTCGGATGTAGAAGATCTGGATGCCACGTCGCCCTTACTCTCGGAGGGCCGCACCATCCACGCCACCGCCGACCGGGTCGCTATTAAACACCATCGGTATGAATCGATCAAGTTTCAGGATTTTGTTCAGGGCCTCGTGCGATCGCCGCTCCCGTCCTTCTCTCATTCCCAGCGCTCGCTTCCAACCCGAGCGGTGACGGCACCATCGGCGCCGGACTTGGATGCGCCGGTGACATTGGAAGGGCTGTTCCGCCATCTCGATACGGTGCTGACAGAAAAGACGGTCGTCATCGCGGACGTCGGTGAATCGCTCTTTGCAGCGGCTGACCTGCACGTGCGCCATCGATTCGAGTTTTTGTCGCCGGCCTACTACACGTCGATGGGATTCGCTGTTCCCGCCGCCTTGGGAGCTTCCTTCGCCGACCCCAGCCTGCGACCGATCGTCCTGGTGGGAGACGGCGCCTTTCAGATGACCGGGACTGAGTTGGCGAGCTGCGTCCGCTATGGGAAGACTCCGATTGTGATCGTGCTTAATAACCGCGGCTATTCGACCGAGCGAGAAATCTTGGACGGTCCGTTTAACGATGTGCATGAATGGCAATACGATCAAGTATGCGACCTCATTGGAGGTGGACAGGGCTCGCGGGTCAGTACACAAAGAGAGTTCGAACAAAGCCTTGCCGTTGCCTTTGCAGACCAGCATCAGCTGCATCTCCTCAATGTGCTCTTGAGCCCCAACGATCGATCACCCGGCATGGTCCGCCTGGCGAGGCGACTGGGAAAGAAGCTTTCGACGGATAAGCCATAGGGGAATCCCTCCACCTCTGCCTGCTTTTCCCTACATCTCCATAAGGATATTCTCACTAGTTTCCCGGCAAATCACGCGGGAAACGATGCTGTCTAGAGTTTTTGCCGATAGGCAACGATGGTATACTCCCTGCACTCTCTCACTGTTTGCATCCAGGCGAGTCCCGGGTATAGTCTGCACTTTCTCGTCTCTCCGGCTTTACGCGAGACCGGCTTTCAGCAATAATCGGGGATCCGCAAAGAGGATACCGTGTCTGATTTTTATCAAAATGGGGTCGTCACCGTTCTCCACCGTCTTGGGCAGTCCAATATCGAGCAACTCGAGCAAGAGCTTGAACGGTACGCGAAGACGACTCCGATCGCCTTGGTCCTCCCATCGCTCTATGCGGAGCTGGAGAGGCCGGCTCTCAAGCGAATCGTCGAAATCCTCAGCGAAGTTCGATATGTCAACGAAATCGTCATCTCCTTGGATCAAGCCTCCGCGTTGGAGTTCAGACTAGCCAAGCAATTTTTTTCCCAGCTGCCCCAACGCGTCCGCGTGATCTGGAACGACGGCACCCGGATCCAAGCACTCTTAAACACGCTCGTCTCACATGAAATCGACATCGGGCTCCAGGGCAAAGGGCGCGGATGTTGGACGGCCTACGGCTATGTGTTGGCCCGAGGCCAGAGCCAGGTGATCGCTCTGCATGACTGCGACATCGTGAGTTACGATCGCCAGTACCTCGCTCGCCTCTGTTACCCCGTCGCCAATCCGAACCTCGCGTACGAATTTTGTAAAGGATATTACAGCCGCGTGACGGACCGGATGCATGGACGGGTGACGCGTCTCTTCATCACTCCGCTGATCCGCAGCCTGCAACTGCTGGTCGGACCGCACCCCATGCTCTCGTTTCTGGACAGCTTTCGATACCCGCTTGCCGGTGAATTTGCGATGGTGCGGGATCTGGCCTGGATCAACCGTATTCCCGGCGATTGGGGATTGGAAATCGGTATGCTGGCGGAAGTGTACCGCAATTGCGCGCTCCGGCGGATCTGCCAGGCGGATATCGCCGATGCCTATGAGCACAAGCATCAAACCCTCTCGACGCACAATCCGGATGCGGGTTTGCTGAAAATGTGCGTGGACATCACCAAGTCACTATTCCGCAACCTGGCGAGCGAAGGGCTGGTCCTGTCGGAAAGTACACTCAAGACATTGCGGGCCACGTATCTCCAAGCCGCGCAAGAAGCCATCAGTCGGTATGAAAATGACGCGGCGATCAACAGTTTGCGTTTTGACCGCCATGAAGAGCGGCGTGCCGTCGAAGTGTTTCTGCGCGGTATGACGTTGGCGACGGACAGTTTCCTCGGAGACCCGTTGGGCGTCCCCATGATCTCGAACTGGAGCCGCGTCGCCCACGCCGTACCCGATATTTTTCATCGGCTCATGGATGCTGTGGAACAAGACCATGCCTGGGACCCCGCAGCAGAAACACGGCAACCAGTCTCATGAACACCGGCCTGATCCCACTTACGCCTGAAACCGAAGAGCTGTTGGCAACAGTGCGCAGCGCCGACATTCTGGTCGGCATTCCCAGCTTCAATAATGCGGGGACCGTCGGGCATGTCGTTCGCGCCGTGGGAGCGGGCCTGGCAAAATACTTTCCAGGCCATCGTGCCGTCCTGGTGAATGCCGATGGGGGCTCCACCGACGATACCTCAGCCATCGTCGCCCATACCATGGTCGATCTGGAGCCACTCTTCATCAGCGATCGGCAGAGCACACTGCACCGTATTGTCACGCCCTATCACGGTATCCCGGGCAAGGGCAGCGCGTTTCGCACGATTTTCGAGATCGCTCGACGGCTCAAAGTCAAAGCCTGTGCCGTTGTCGATTCGGACGTCCGCAGCATCACACCCGAGTGGATGGAACTGCTCCTTCATCCGATCATCAAAGAAGGCTACGACTATGTGGTCCCGTACTATCGACGCCACAAGTACGACGGGACCATCACCAACAGCATTGCGTACCCCCTTGACTCGAGCCCTGTACGGACAGGAGGTTCGTCAGCCGATCGGCGGAGATTTCGGATTCACCGGAGAACTGGCCCAACACTATCTTGAGAAGCATGTTTGGGAATCCGATGTCGCGCGCTTCGGAATCGACATTTGGATGACGACCGAAGCCATTACGAGCGGGGCCAAGGTGTGTCAGAGTTTTCTCGGAGCCAAGATTCATGATCCCAAAGACCCTGCCGCCGACCTCTCCTCCATGTTGCGACAGGTGGTGGGTGCCTTGTTCGCCTTGATGGAAGCCCATGCACCCAGCTGGCTCCCTGTCACAGACTCGCGAAAGGTGCCTCTCTTCGGCTTCCAGTATGAGGTGGGAGTCGAACCGGTGAATGTCAATGTGGAACGGATGGTGGACTTGTTTCACCTCGGACTGACGGACCTGCACGATATTTGGGCACGCATTCTCTCTGAAGACGCACTGGATCAGCTGTCCCGTCTTCGGGACGTCCCCATGCGGGATTTTCGCATTCCCGATTCGCTGTGGGCCCAAATTATTTACGATGCCGCCCTCGCGCATCATCGGAATGTGCTCCCACAAGAACATCTCCTGAAAGCCCTGACTCCTCTCTATTTAGGGAAGACGGCGTCTTTCGTGCTGGATAGCCAGGGGTTGACCTCGGCGGAAGCCGAACACCTCATCGAAGCGCTCTGCCGGACGTTCGAAAAACAGAAAGAATATCTTGTCGCACGTTGGCCTCAGTCTCAAGACGCGCGGGAAGTCATCGGTGCTGCCCCCGCGAGGCCTGAAAGGAGTCAGCCATGACTTCAACCTGGGAACATACGTTACTCGGACCAGTCGCTGCGCTCGGTGAACGCGTCTTCGCCATTCTTCCCAATGTCCTGGCCATGATCATTCTCTTGCTGGTCGGTCTGGGCGCCGCCTGGGGTATGGGGCATTTGACGGAACGGCTGCTTCGCGTGATCGGTCTGGATCGACTCTGCGATCGGATCGGTATCGCTGCTGCCCTGCTGAGGGGAGGCATCAAAGCCGATCCATCCTACGTCATCGGCCGCATTACCTACTGGTTGATCGTGATCTTCGCCACCACGGCATCGCTGGGCGCGCTCGACGTGGCTCCGATCAATGAAGCGGCTCACTCGCTCTTGTCGTATATCCCTCATTTGGTCACCGCGGCCGTGATCGGGATCAGCGGCTATCTCGTCTCGAATTTTGTGTCGCAGGCCGTCCTCATCGCCGCCGTGAACGCGGGGTTGCCTCCGGCTCGCTGGATCGCAGCCGGGACACGGTGGGGCATTCAGCTCTTGACGGTGGCCATGGCGCTTGAGCAGTTGGGGATTGCCCAGCACATCGTCGTCGTCGGATTCGGAATTACTTGGGGAGGCCTCGTCCTCGCCGCCGCGCTGGCGCTGGGGTTGGGCGGTAAGGATCTGGCGAAGGATTTCTTGGAGCGTCGTCTGGCCGGACATTCCCGGTCGCAGATCAACGAGGACCTACGACATCTCTAAGCCCATGTCACGCTATATCCTGTTCACAGACCTTGACGGCAGTCTTTTGGACAACGACACCTACTCCTTCGACGAGGCGAAACCGGCGCTCGAGGCCCTTCGTTCGGAGAACATTCCGGTCATTCTCGTCTCCGGAAAGACCCGCGCGGAAATCGAACCGCTTCGAGAGCGCCTTAATCACCACAATAATCATCACAATCCCTTCATCGTCGAGAATGGCGCTGCGGTGTTTGTGCCCCTCAATACCTTTGACTTCCCCCTGGAGCGGTCGCGACGCCGCTCCGGCTATCAGGTCATCGAACTAGGCACCCCCTATGCGCTCCTCCGGGATGTGCTCCGGCAAATCGAAGAAGCAGTGGGCACGCCGCTCCGAGGATTCGGTGATCTATCGGTCGACGAAGTCATGGCGAACACAGGGCTCTCCCGAGAAGATGCCTTGAGAGCTATGCTGCGGGAATTCGATGAACCGTTTTTGGTGAACGGTCCTCCCAAGTTGATCGAAGAAGTCTGCCGCCAGATCGTGACTCGAGGTCTGAGTTGGACAAGGGGTGGCCGTTTCTTTCACTTGACGGGAAACAACGACAAGGGTCGGGCGGCAGGAATTCTTCTGCGCTGCTACAAACGGCAGGGGCGACTGGCTGACCTGCCGGACGACATAGAAACCATCGGTATCGGCGATAGCCTGAACGATCTTTCTCTCCTACTGACGGTCGATCGTCCAGTGTTGGTGCAAAAACCGGACGGCTCGTACGACCCTGACATCAACCTGCCGAACCTCATTCGTGCGCCGGGCATCGGCCCAGCTGGTTGGAATCGTGCCGTCTTGGAATTGCTCAGACAGGCCTCGGAAGAGACATCGCCTGGCCGATCAGTCAACATCCAAGCCACATGATCGCCCTCGTTCTGAAACATTTTGCAGCGCTGGCAGAAATGGAGATCAGATCATCCCACAAAAGCCCGCAGGCTGTTCAAAAAGGCCGTCCAGCAAGGCCGCAGCAAGCGAAGAGGCGAAGGCGTACGCTTCGGTACGTTGAGCTTCTAAGCGATGCGAGAACGCAGCTGGCGGGATTTTTCAACAGCCTGCTAGTCTTCCGCCGGATTGATGATATGCAGTCCCGCCGTTTTTGACGCCGCCAACAGCTGGGTATCCGCGCTGACGACGGTCAATCGCAACGGCTTCAGCTCCAATGCCAATGCCAGATGCATCACCTGAGGCGATCGCAGGAACGGATACTCCAAGACCAATTCTTTCGTGGCCAGGTAGGTTTCCATCTTCGGCGCGATAAACTGGTAGAGTCCCTGCTTGGATTCGATTTCGAACTTATAGAGAACCGAGTAGCAATCATCCCGCGTAATCTGCCCCTCTTGAGCGCGTGCGCACAGAATCGAATAGAAGTCCGTTACGGTCCATGTCGGGACGATCGCGACCTTCCCGCGCTTCACCATCAGCTTATTCACGATTCTCGTGCCCCGTTCCATGCTGTAGCGCTTAATGAGTGCGGTTGAGTCGAAATAGTAGTATGGCATCCCCTTATACCCTCCCCTTCAGAATGATTTCCGCGAGCGGCCCTTGGAGTTTGGAGAGCCTATCTTGTAGTTCATCGAGCGGCACCTCTTCGTACCCTTCTTTTCGCAAGGTGTCGGCAAGATTCCCGCTATTGAAAGACGCCGTGTCTTCCTTCAATCGGTCGTTCAATCGCCGCTTGGACAGACGGCTTGAAACCTTTTGTCCTGACTTGGTCAATCCCCGCCCTCTGCTGCGTGGAGCTCGGCTGATGGATAGTTCGTCTGTCTTTTTCACGATCGCTGCCTCCTCATGAAAGAACGTTCATTTACCGCCTCACCTCTTGAATCTTCTCGTGGGCAACTCAGCCGGCATCGCGGCCGCCTCAGGCAGCGCGACGTCGCCGAAGATATGAGCGGCAATTGCCTTTGCGACATCCGACGACAACTCTTGTTGCACCACGCGCAGTGTCTTCGCCGTTGCTTCACGCTCCGTCAGGTGGCCTTCCTTTCCACCCTGCGCCACCGCCCCAAGGACGCGCCCCGTCCCCGGTTCCACTATCTCGAAATCACTGCACCATCGAACATACTTGAAATTCGGGTCCCGCACCTCGACGGGGAACAGACGGACAGTGCCTTGGACGATCAATTCCGGGGAACCAGCCTCTTCACCTTCCGGCTTTGTCGTGACCTGAAGTCCTTCCCGGATGAGCCCTTCCTCCAGAGCACGTCCAACCGGTTCCGCATGGTCGCCGGACACTTGTACCGCAATCACCAGATTCGTAGCAAGAAATTGCTCCAACTCGCCTGACAATTCGTTTACCTGATAGACAGATGGGTACCTTGCCCGCTGAGACGGATCACTCGTAAATCCGTGTTGTAGACCTCGCGCAATACGAGATTTTTGCCGGCCCGCCGAAGAGCGCGAACCTTTGCCAGTTTGTCGGTCGTTTGCCGTGACTCGGCGACGTCCGCGTCGATCGCGCGATCCAACGCCGACACCTTCTCCATCAATGCGGCTTCGGCTTGAGAACGATTCATCACGCCCAGAGCGTAGTACAACCGGTTGTCCGAGTCGTGCCACACATCCGCAATCCTGACGTTTTCAAGCACCTTGTCGGTCGAGACCTTTGTCACGTTGTCGATCGTGAGCCGCCGTTCAGCGTTGGAGGCCCCGTGATTCTCAACGATCCGATACGATTCCCAGTCTTTAGCCTGCGCCGCGACTTCCGATTTGAAGATGCGGGCCACGGACGCATAGGCTTGATCCTCCGCATTGCTTCGAGTGCCTGCTTGACCGACACCGGTCAGGTATTGAGTCGATGGATATTCCACACTCCGGCCATCGACCCACCCCGGCTTCCCTTTTCCGGTCAACCAGGTACAGGCCGTTGATGCGGACACCATCAACCACAGGCACAGGAAACCCGCGATGCCTTGTCCGAAAGAAGATTGACCGGCACGCATCATTGCATCACACGCTGGATGATGAACATCGTCTGGCCGGCAGTCAGCGCGATCGTTTGTCCATCCTTCGCCGTCGGCACCTCTTGTCCCGGCGGTCGAATGGACACCTGGTACTGACCAGGCGATACCCATGTCCGGGCCACATGGATTTCATCGGGCAAGGTCTGCCAACTTCGCTTGTCGGCTTCTTCGGAGGCCACGGCGAGCCCATGAGCCAGCAACGCGACCAGCAGTCCAACCCAGGGAACGCCATCTCTTCCAACCGCATGCTGCGCGCCTCTCAGTGATGCCTTCCGCTATCGCATACTTCGTCGCAGCTCGAGCGAGAGCTTTCACGGTAATGGCCGGCAAGCGTTCCGAAAGGCTCTTCTGTGCAAGAGCCGTCACATTCTGCGCGAGTTCCGATCGTACGCTGAACGAGTGGCCGTCCGAATCAGTCAGCGTCATATTTTCAAACGCCACCTTCGTTTTTTGCGGGACTAACCTCGGGAGCGCAACGCGGACGACCTGCCCGTTGAGTCCATAGAGCACACTGTCCACTGCGCGATTTCGCTGATAGGGAGACTGGAAGACTCCACGATTGATCAAGACCAGTTGCAGCGCATCCAGGCTAATGGGTAGATCCAAGAACAGATCCTCTTTCCGCGGAGCCCGACCATTATAGCTGATCATTACGACTTGGGCGAGCTGCTCTTGGGATGCACTGGACTGCCATTCAACCTCAGGGAAAGTCTGTCGATACTCGGCAAACTCAGTGGTTAAGGAGAGCGCCTCCGCTGTACGCAAGAGATCTGAGCGCAGGGAAGGAGGGAAGGACATCTTCGACCACCCGCTCATCGATCCATACGCTTCGTATGCGTTGCGATAGGCGATAAACGCGTTGTTGAGATCACCGGTTGCCTCGTACAGAATACCGCTCACATACCGGGCAAACCCGTCATTCCGGTACCGATCGGCATCCGTCACTCTGTCACTCAGGACATTCAAGCGATGGTCAATACGTCGCGCCTCCACCAGTGCTTCCTGAAGTTGTCCCTGAACCGCATAGTTCAACGCCTTGATCACGTTGATCATGACATGTTCGTAGGCGTCGCCTTCGTACGGCAAGACATTGTCGTTGGTGAGAAATGCGGCGGTTTCTGAACGGATGGTCCTGGTATAGAGCCGCTCGACCTCCTCTTCCGCTTGTTCCAATGCCGCACTGCTTTGTTGGTATCGGCCTGCCAGCTGCAGCACCATTCCCCGATCCATTTCATACAGTAACCGCCCCTTTGCTCCATACTCGTTCTCGGTTTGCTCGACGATCGCCGCAGCCCGTTGCGGATCACCGGCAAAGAGGCTTTGTTCAATGAGGAGGTAACGATTGACGGAAGGACCGCACCCGGTCAACAGCACGAGAACGGCAAAAAACGGCAGCAACAAGATCGGGCCGTGGATAACGCGTAGGAGGAAGGGGTTCAACAGCGTCTGGGGAACCTAAAAGATGGTGCGTTTCCTTTCAACCACCTTCTTGATCTTCTTCTGCCCGTACCAGACCTTGGCATTATTCTCCAGATCGATCATCTGAAGATCCACTTGATAGAAGATCGCTTTGGTCCCATCGGCTTCGTCAAGGATGGTGGCGATCGTACCCTTCATCATGAAGTCGGCCCCGGTCTCTTTTCCCGGGGCCTTCTGCATTTCTTCAAGCGCGTAAATAGCTTGCTCTTTTCGTTCGGCACGAACCTCATCGCGCTCGCCTTTTCCGGCCACGAAGGTAACTTTTTGGGAATTGGTGAGTTCTCGCTCCAAATCCGTAATGAAAGTTTGCACGCTGATATGTTCATGACTGCTGTTCAAGACCGTCCCCACGACGACGACAGGCTGACGTTGGGTCGCCTGTGCAAAATTCCCCAGCCACGGATATTGCAGCGCCTCTTTGACCATCGCTTCGGCGACCATCCGGGAATCCGTATCGTTCCACCGGCCGCTCAAATCAGTCACGATCCTGGTATCGACACGAGTCACCTTTGTTTCGTGTCCGCATCCTGACAACGCGAGGACGACACTCACCGTGACGACAAGCGAAGAACGATGCTCCCGGATCACAATGAACCTCCAAGAAGGGTAGTCATCTCATTCTTCATGCGGTTTAGCGAACGCCTCGCTTTTCCTCTTCCTGCTCCAACCGTTCGAACAGACGGTCGGCATTCTTCCGTACGAAATCCCGCACTTGCGAATTAAGCTCTTTGGCTTGTTCCAAGTTGTTTTTCATATCTTCCAAACTCAACTTGGTCAACACGTAATAGGTGTTGGTCTTGGGATCCATGTACTGATCAATTTTCCGGACACCGCTGAGCGTCGTCGTCGTGATCGTTTTGATGGCTCGCTCGACATTCTGTTCTTCCGTATTTCGGGTAAAATCTCCGGCGGTCGTCGAGGCCGCATAATCTCTCATCAGGTACCCGGTATAGGTCTCGAATGTTTTGGCGATCTCGGCCCTCCCGCGATTCTCGGCCGTATCCCAAGCAAGCGGCGCATTACGGACCCCCGCGACCGCCCCCACACCATAAAAGGCTTTGCTGTCTTTTTCGTTATAGACTCCGGACCCTTTTGAAACCCATTTAGGAGGACCGCCACAAGCCGTCAGTCCCATGATGAGAAGAACAACAAGACCAGGACCGACCAGCCTTGAATGAATCATTTGTGACCTGATCATACAATCCTCCTTGAGGTGACTAGGCCTAGTGATGCACGTATACTATCTCATACCCAGCGAAAAACGTTGAAATTATGCTAGCATGCGTTTTTTTATCAGTCAACGCAACGCCCGCTTCGAGCGGTCATCTCATCTCGGAAGGGAGATCTGTGGCAGACATCCAGATTGACGACGGCATCATTAGAATTTTGAACCTTGAGATCCAAGACCCCAAGGCTGCGGCGATCCTCACGGCTTACCCCCAGGCACGTTGGGCGGAAATCACCCGTCGAGCAGTGAAGATCGGCCTTGGATACTTGAAAGGTGGCGAGCACGGTTAAGGCATCGGAGCACGATCGGCTTGGTTGACGGTTGCTCAGGCGCGCACAGCGCGACGGCACGTTCGTATTGAGTCTTTGCCTCCTATTGCTGTTCAGAAGGGGTCTGAGGATCGGCGCCAAGTGTAAAGGTCGACCTCCGTCCTTCGATCAACGCCGTGTCTCCATCACCGTCGATCCGTAGACTCGATGGGCGTTGTGCACCATTGGAAGCCGCCTCGACCTGTCGCACAAGGTAGCCCCCCAACTCGGAAGCCATGAGCCAACCGTTTCCGTCCAGATCGGCGGAACCTGAAAGTCCGACCAGTAAGGCTTCAACAAAGCGACTGCTCTTCTCGACGCGAACAGCGGCCTCTCCTTTCCCTGCTGCACTAATGACCTGGACCGCGCGCCGATCCGTATCCGATTCCGGTGCCATCCGTCCTTCCAATGACAGCTCCGCCGGCGCAGTGGTCTCCCATCCGAATACCGGCGCATCGAGAATCAGGAGCGTGTGTTTGGAAGCCGAACGCCTCGTAAATTCTTTTAAGTGCTCAACCGTGATCGACTTCGCTGCGTTGTTGATCTGTGCGTCAAACGGCACCAGATACCCTCGTTCTTGCCCATCGGAGTCCTGCATAAACCCGGCATGACCCACATAGAAGATGACGAGCCGGTCCATGCGTCCCACTTTTCTCGGCAACATGTCGTTCAAAAGTTGATGGAGACGTTCGCGAGCCTGCATCCTTGTCATAGAACTCGACCACCTCATCAAACCCCAACCGCCGAAATGCCTCGGCAACCTTTTTGGCATCGGTGATCGCTCCCGGAATGGGAGGAGCCAAGACATAGTTTTCGATTCCAATGATGATCGCCCAAGACTTGTAGTACAGGTCTTCCGGCTTTCCCGATTGAGCCTCAGCGGTCGGCAGGGCGATAACCGGGAACATGCCGATCGCGTGAGCCCCCGATAGAAACAGGCATAAGGACATCAACAACAGGTTTTTCCCGACATGTCGTATGCTGTTCATCGAGCCAGCCTATCTCCGGCCAAAACAGGTGTCAAGGAACGGAGTCGAGAGAAACCAAGGCGCCTGTCCGACATTACCTTTCTACTGCGACGAACGATGTATCGGCATCTGCTTCCCCTCGTCACGAACGGCAATGTCGGACAGGCGCCTTGGCCACGACGAGCTGGGCTCGGACCAACTGTATGGTTGCAGGCATCCGCAACTTTCTCCATAATTACAAGTCCACAAGGGACTGCGCTGAAGAAGGAGAGGCCGCTGTCATGAGCGAAAAGATTGAGACCCTGTTGAAAGAAAGTCGGACATACCAGCCGACCGCGAAGACGATAGCCGCTGCCTATATCAAAGACTATGAGACCGAGTACAAACAATCCATCGCGGACCCTGAAACATTTTGGAGCGATGCCGCCAAAGAGTTGGAGTGGTTCTCTCCTTGGGAGAAGGTCCTGGAGTGGAATTATCCATGGGCGAAATGGTTTGTCGGCGCACGATGCAATATCGCCTACAACTGCCTGGACCGGCACATCAAGACCTGGCGCAAGAACAAAGTCGCGCTGATCTGGGTCGGCGAAAACGATCAGGAACGAATCTTCACCTATGCTGAACTGTACCGACAAGTGAACCGTTGCGCCAACGCCCTCAAAGAGCTCGGCCTCCAGCGAGGCGATCGTGTCACCATCTATCTGCCCAAAATTCCCGAGCAAGTTGTCGCCATGCTGGCCTGCGCCAGGATCGGCGTGATCCACAGCGTCGTCTATTCAGGTTTCAGCGCCCCTGCCCTCGCCAGCCGTATCAACGATGCAGAAGCCAAAGTTGTGATCACCGCCGATGTCGGCTTCGACCGCGGCAAAGCTATCCAATTGAAATCCGTCGTGGACGAAGCCGTCAAGATCTGTCCGACGATCGACCACGTGGTTGTCGTACGCCGCCAAATCCAAAGTCAGCCCCTTTCCGCTCCAAAGGAAATCGACTGGAAGGAGTGGCTCGAAGAACGAGCGCCCGGTTTGCGAAGCAGAGCAGCTGGATGCCGAAGCACCGCTCTATATCCTCTATACGTCCGGCACGACCGGTCGGCCGAAGGGCGTTGTTCATGTCCATGGGGGGTACATGGTCGGCACCTATACGACGACAAAGTATGTGTTCGACCTGAAAGATGATGACGTGTACTTCTGCGTAGCTGATCCTGGATGGGTCACAGGCCACAGCTATATCGTCTACGGTCCTCTCCTCAATGGCGCAACGATTCTGACCGCGGAAGGGAAACCGGATCATCCGAATCCCGGACGCTGGTGGGATCTCATCGAACGGTATGGGGTCTCGATTTTCTATACGACCCCGACCGCGATCCGACTGCTCATGCGCTATGGTGAAGATTGGCCGAAGAAATTCGATCTCTCGACGCTTCGTATCCTTGGGAGCGTCGGAGAGCCGATCAACCCGGAAGCCTGGGAATGGTTCCATCGTGTGACCGGCGAAGACAAACCTATTATGGACACCTGGTGGCAGACGGAAACGGGATCGATCCTGGTCACGCCGCTTCCCACCGTGCCGTTGAAACCCGGCTCGGCCACCCGCCCATTTCTCGGCATTGAAGCCGATGTCGTCGATCGTGAGGGGAACAGTCTCCCCGCAAACGCCGGCGGCTTTGCCGTCATCAAAAAACCATGGCCGGCCATGATGCGTACCATTTACAAGGATCCCGAGCGTTATAAGGCCTACTGGTCCACCATCCCCAATTGCTATACAGCCGGCAACGTCTGTCACAAGGATGCAGACGGCTACTTCTGGTTCATGGGCCGAGCGGATGACGTGATTAAAGTCGCCGGCAATCGGCTCGGCACTGCTGAAGTGGAAAGCGCCTTGGTCAGTCACCCTGCCGTCGCGGAGGCTGCCGTGATCGGCAAACCGCACAAGACGGTCGGCGAATCCATTAAGGCCTTCATCATCTTGAAACAGGGGGAGCAGGAAAGCCCGGCGCTGATCAAGTCGATCAAGGATCAGGTCCTTAAAGAATTGGGCAAGATCGGCGTCCCGGCTGAAATCGATATCGTCTCCTCCCTCCCCAAGACTCGGTCAGGAAAAATCATGCGCCGCGTCCTCAAAGCAAAAGAGCTTGGACAAGACCCAGGGGATATCTCGACGATCGAAGAATAGCGTATAGAGAAGTTAAACTCGATATGAGCCTAACCGAGTGAAGGGAACGACATAATGGAGAAACTAACGATTTTTGCGGCAGCAATTTCGATTGGGATCATGACCCTGTCCTTACAGATAATCGATCCAGGACTCGCGCCTGCCGCGGATCAGCAATCAAAGACCAAACCACACTCCAAGACCGTCAAACCAAAAACCGTCAAGCCTAAGGCTGTCAAACCAAAGACCGTCAAACCCAAGATCGAGAAACCCGAGATCGCCACACCCAAAACCGTCCAACCCGAGATCGTCAAACCCAAGATCGAACCGAAGTTTCAAACAGCTGAAACTGCGGCGGAGGGCAACGCCTGTTTCGGCGTTGCGCCACAGATCGAAAGACTTGTTCCCGATGAAGGAGAACCCGGTGTGAAAGTCACGATCACAGGGGCCGAGTTCGGCTCTCCAGACTGCTTGCGAGGCGTATCCTTCGGGCCGGGCCAGGCTTCCGCCTTTACGATGGAAAACGAATCCACCATCGTAACGACAGTCCCGACCGATGGCCGTAAGGGCCTCGTCATGGTAACCATCACAACGGCGTCCGGAGAAGATTCCAAACCATTCTTGGTCAAATAGGCGAACAGGTCTGCGGTTTTTCAGCATGAAATGGACGAGAAAACCTGGTGAGCCCATCTATCAGAGACGGCACTTGGTCACGCTTGCCTTAGCGGTGGGCCTGCCGGTTGTTCTGTTGCAACTGTATAAAATCTACGTGGGTCCCGTGAGCTTCGATTTTCAGCTTGGAGCAGGACTTCTCCTCTCCGTCATCCTCGGACTTGCCCTTCACTTTACCTACCGTTCATCTGCCAAAAACCAGCCATAGAAAAAGCCAGGCTCTCCCTCCTCGACTCTTTGCCTAAAATTCGACAGGTTGAGCAGGCGGCATGACCTATCAGAAGAAAACCCAAGAGATTACGGAGGTCAAGGGTTTTTCACGATAGGGGCAGGAGGGGAAGCTAACTATGGGGAAGACTCCCGTATGCAGAACAGGGCTTGAGCCGGACGCACGGATCGGCATCCGTTATACGTGGGCCTCCTCTCATTGGACTTTTGACTCCCGCTCCCCAACTCAATTCAATTGCGATCCTGGTCGAGATCGAGAACTTCGATAATGGCCTCGTGAATCCGCCTCATGAGTGTGGCTGAGAGTTTGGTCAAAGGGCCTTCGATCAAACGGCGATTGTCGATCGCGCGTAGTTGATCGATGAGCAGATCGGAGGTGTGGCGAAGACGACCAGCTGCAGGGACACGAATACGCAAAGGTTCAGCACCGTCAATCAGCACAGTTGTCAACGGAACGATAAGAGTAGAAGGATGTTGCGCGTCAAGCAATGCTTGGGCCTGAATGATCAGAACCGGCCGTGTCTTGCCCGGCTCAGTCCCACGTTTCGGATCGAGATCAGCCAGCCATACTTCTCCTCGATTAAACATCGGGAGTCTGTTCGACGGCGGCAAACTCGCGATTGACGCGGAGGCTTTCCTTGCGCACTTTCTTTGAGGCTTCGGCCAAACGTCGCGCCCGGAGCATTGCTTGCGTCTGTCGATTCATGCGCTCGATCGCTCGGCGGATATAGGCAGCTCTGGATAGGTGGAGGGTCTCCGCGCAACGACGGCTAGCTTCCAAAACGTCTTCCGGTAATTTCAATGAGATGGCTCCCATCACGCCCTCTCTGAATATCTTATTGTGATATGCACATATGATATCTCAGCACAGCGTAACATGTAAATACAAACGCGGGAGTCGTAACACTCCTGGTTCGTGTGCTAAACAAAACTCTCAGTACATTTTCTATTCCTCCAGCAAATCCTGTTGTCCTTGACCAAAGTCGTCGAGAGAGCGCCCATGTATCACGCCGTACACAGTGGCCGAAGCGCCACATCGGGAATCGCACCCAGGATGCGGCGCCAACGAAGAGGAATAGGGGTAGGCATGCACGGTTCAAGATCCGACCCCAATCTAAACAGCCAGAATAACTTGGATTTTTGCTCGGATATTGTCTTCTTCATGGTCATGCGGAACCCCCTTTGTTCACATAACCATTGAATCATCACTGACTTACCAACTCAATTGAGTTTGGACCCTAGACCATCTATCCGCGTGAAAACCCAAGGCGCCTAACTATTGAGTAGACTGATGAATTCATCAACGTGGTGGCGACCCTGTTTCCTTTGGCCGGAGATTCGTCCATCAGTGTTCATGAGGAAAGACCCGTTGAAAACGCCGGGCTTTTGGCGCATTGGGATCCTGAGAATTGATTCTATCTTGCGGCAGGGTTGATTACGCAGAAACCGGAGAAGTTTTAATTCAGCTGAAGGTTGATCGCTACAAGTCAGATCAACCCGCGTTTCTGCAGGTAGTCTTTATCGATGCTGATGGTGGGTTTAGGAAGGTGGCTCCGCTCTTGGAGCAGGCGCTCGACGTACTTGCCGATGAGGTCTGATTCAAGGTTGACGGGATCATTCTCCCCCTTCAAGCCAAGCGTCGTTGCCTTCGCCGTGTGCGGAATGATGGCGACGGAAAACCCCTTATCGCTCAGGTCATTAATGGTCAAGCTGATCCCATCGACGGTAATTGAGCCCTTCGCGACACAATAGCGCAGAATCTCCGAAGGCGCTCCGATGGTGAACACGATGGCATTGCTGTCCTGATGCCGGCTGCGAATGACACCGACCCCATCCACATGACCGGACACCAGATGTCCGCCGATGCGTTCGTTGAGCCTCATGGCCCTTTCTAGATTTACCGGCAGTCCCACGGCGAAGTTGCCGAGTGTCGTCACCGAGAGTGTTTCGGGAGAAACTTCCACGGAAAAGTCGCGGTCGCTTCTCGATACGACCGTGAGACAGATTCCATCCACGCTCACGCTGTCACCGATCTTTAGGTCACCCATCACCGTCGATGCCAGAATCGTGAGCCTGGTTCCAGAAAGTGATTTTCTCAGGACGGTAATCGCGCCCATCTCTTCGACAATACCGGTGAACATGTTTCAGTCCTCGGACTTCAAATCTCAGACAACGATCGATGATGATTCACTATCGCCCCGTATAGTATAGCGGGGTTTTATTATTTATTCCTCATGGCCAGCCAGAAGACGACGGCTGCTGCGAGCTGCATACCGGCAATGACCATGAAGGCGCCTCCATAACTCATGCGCGCGATCAGCAGGCCGGCCAACAGAGGTCCGCCGGCATGTCCGATATCCATGATCATCCCTTGCATTCCCATACCCGCTCCCAACGTCTTGAACTCCGAACTGTCTGCGACAAGCGCTGAGGAGGAGGAAGAAACGACCGCCTCACCGAAGCCGAATCCGGACGACAGCAGGAGCAGGACGGGAAACATCAACACGTGCGGGATACAGACAAAGGTTCCGGCGCATATCACTAGACCAAGGACAATCAGCGGCTGACGACCGACTCGGTCTGATATCCGCCCCATAATCGGCTTGGAGAAGAACGACGTAAAGGCCTGGACGGTAAACAAGAGACCCACTTCGCCGGGATTCAAACCTACTGCAACGCCATACAGCGGGAGAAACGCCATCAGGGCTCCGTTGGCGATCATCTTGGCGGCGTCGGTCATGCTGGTGATCAGCACCTTGTTGTTTTTGGCGACGGCGGCAAACCCCTTCCACATTTCGGCCAGCACGACAGCCGTCCCCTGTTCCTTTCTCTCCGGCACCGAGACATCGAGGTGAAGAGTATAGAACAACAGCATGGCGATGCAGCCGAAGACGCCGGCCGTGACAAACGCCGTGGGAAACCCTGCGGCATGAATGAGATATCCTCCGAGAAAAGGGCCCAAGAGAGAGCCGGACTGCGTACAGGCCGTATAGGTCCCGAGCGCGGCGCCGCGCCGTTCCCGATACAGTTCCGCCACGGTGGCTAAAGCGCTCGGAGCGAAAATAGCAGTCGCGAATCCGTGAAGAAACCGTAGCGCCGTCAGCGCGTCCAGGTTCGTAATGAAGGGATAGAGAAACGGCGGCAGTCCGAACGCCACTACGCCGATCCGCAGCAAGAACCGCCTTCCATAGATATCGGAGAGGGCACCGGAAGGCAGTTTCAGCAAGACGCCCGCCAAGGTCGAAACGGATACGATCAGACCGATCCGTTCCGGACCCGCGCCGAGCGATTCGGCGAACAAGGAGAGCGCGGGCATCCGCACCATGTTATAGCTGATGAAGCAAAAGATGCCGACCGTGCAGATCAGCGCGAAGCTGCGCGAGGTCGTCATGGGGTCGATCTGCCGGCCGAGCTACTCTTGTCGGTGCTCTGTCCGCCTAGTAGTGTCTGTTTCAGAAACGCCAGGTGTTGTTCCGGTAAAGGCGGCGGCTTCTCCGCTTCAGACAATACTCGTAGAGGATCCTGTCTCATCGCCACCCCCAATCGATCGATAGTCTCCACTCCTCTTTGCAACCGGCTTGTCACAACCCTGGAAACCAGCGGATGCAGGAGGGAAACCAACCCTGAAAGAAAACGATTATCCAACTTCGTGTACGCAATCAACGTGCTGTCCGTCGCTTCATTCCTGTTGGCGTCTCGCATCACACCTATCCTGAGAAAGACGACCGCTTTCCCCGTCACGTGAGGAAGCAACCGGCTTTCATGAGTTCCCTCAAGAAAGTAGATGCGGGAGGTGGGATCCTCGTACACCAGCTCAACAATGCCTCTCGTCCCCTCGCCGTCATCGCCCCAGAAGCGGTCTAGACCTCGCGCCTCCGATCGGTAACGACCAAGATGCAGACGCCGAATCACATCCGCGGTAAAGGGAGGATGATCCAGCAGATGCCGATACATCGATTCAGAGAGAGCGGTTCGGATCGGCCCCACCTTGCTCACAGTCGTATAACTCTGGATGATAGCTTGCAGTCTACAGGTCCGGACAGGATCCACTCGCTCGACGGGAAATGTGAGTCCGGTATGGACAGGGGACAACGTACATGTTTCTGACCGGCCATACCCGGCAAATACAACAATCTCCATAGCGATCCACACAACAAACATGTGCGCCACAGGACCAGACCGAAACCGCCATGCGGAAATCATGGAGCCTGCTTCGTGATGTCAATTGTGAGATGAACGGAAAAGAGGCGCTCGGGGTCTTGTCGTAGTCTGACTTGGCGCAATAGGGTTTCCACTGATGGAGTCACGGATCCTTCGAACGACACCTGCCCATTCGTCACCACCATGAGCGGTTTGGAGACATCGACCAATTGCTCGTTCAGGAAGAGGCTATAGCGTTGGACTCGCTCGGCCCGGACCTCGATGCGATTCGGCGCCACAATGGAGGCATCCAGTCTGGCATATTCCCGCCGCTTGATCAGGTCGTCTCGCTTGCTACCAAATCTTCTGAAAACGCCGCAATGGGATCGGTCGCGTCGATGCGCACCCATCCGAACGGTTGAAAATGACTCGCGTCACGCACAACCGTCAGACTCGTCGGCAAGGGTTTGCGCCGTTGGGCGTTGAGCCAGGCCACCAGCTCAGGCAATTCCTCCCTAGGGAAATAGTGCCCGCCTGCCATGGGATGCTCACGATCATGTTCTCGATAGACAAAGGGATAGCCCAGCCTGGTCAATTCTTGCGTGATCGAACGGCTCAGTTCCACCGGCATCACCTGATCCTTGGCTCCGTGAATGATATAGATCGGTGTGGTGCGAAGATTCGCCAAAAACGGCATCAGCACATCATCCAGTCCACTCGCCATGGGGGCAATGCCGGCGAACAGCGGCGCATCGTGCATGCCGATCAGCCAGGTGCCGATCCCGCCATTGGACATGCCGGTGAGAAAGATCCGATCAGGATCCACATGATATCGGTGCCCGATCTGCACGGATCGTCGCCAGCACCAGCTCCTCCGCACCTCTCGTAAACCACGCACCAGAGGGATACGTCGGGCAGGCCAATACATAGTCCTCCCTCAATCGTGCTTGCCAGCGTTCCAGATATGCCTCACCGGTAAAACCGACTCCATGCAGACACACGACCAGTGCATAGCCCTTCGACGCTTGATAGGTCGGCGGAACGGACAGGGACAGCGGGTACGCCTGTCCACGATCAGATCTGTTCATCGGGAAGAGTTCCGACTGGCTGGTTCTGATAGTCCGCTCGGTTTTTATGATCTGAGAGACTGTTTCGACGGTGGCGTTTGTCGAGGAGAATGCACTGAAACAATTGACCGGCTGCTTCACTATGGGCGTCTATGTAACGAAGGACGAGCGAAGCCAGACTCTCAGCGACCGGTACCAGGCTTCTCTGCGAAGCCGGAGTTCATTCCACTACTAAGAACCAGCGTCAAGCTGATGAATCTTATCCAGCCGGTCACAGATCTCCTTCCACAACAACATCATTGCCGACGGATCGTGTCGCCACATGACGTACTCAATCGCACCTGCAAGCCGTTCAGGACTCCCTCCTCCGATCATACCTTTGGCATCCTGGCCGCCGATAAGAGTCGGCGCCATGTAGAGGCGAATGTGATCGATCAATTTCGCCTTCAGCATCGCCGCATTGACCGTGCTGCCTCCCTCCATGAGCAGGGACATGATACCGCGCTTACCGAGCTGCGTGATCAGAGCGGGAAACGACACACGGCCTCGCAGAGCGGGCAACGTGAGGATCTCTATGCCCTTCTTTTGAAGGACGGATCGTCGAGCCGCCGGGGCTGCAGCAGTGGTGGCGATAATCGTCTTCGCTTTGTCCTGTTGTGGCAGGACCTGTGCCTGGATCGGTGTCCGCAGTCGGCTATCGACCACGATGCGAAACGGTTGCTGCGATGCCAGCTTAAGTGGGCGATCGGACAGTCGCGCCGTCAGCGTAGGATTATCGTGAAGACGGTGCCGACTCCGATCACACGCATCGACCCGACTCCGGAGTCGATGCGCGTCTTGCCGCGCGCGCGGACCAGTAATCCATCGAGACTCCCCCTTTGCTGTCGCCACTTTCCCATCCAATGTCATCCCGGCCTCGAGATCACATAGGGACGGCCGGTTCTCACCCAGTGGAGATAGGCACGATTCAACTGCGCCGCTTCCTCTTGGACGAGCCACCCGATCGTCACCGTGATCCGGCCCGACGAAAGCGCACACTCCCTTCGTCCTTTGACCATAAATTGGGATCGGTCATCGCCACCACCACCTGTCGCACGCCGGATTGAACCACTGCCGGTACGCACGGTGGGGTTCGTTTGAGAAGGTGGCAACAGGGTTCGAGCGTGACGTACAAGCGTCGCGCCATGGGCGCGTGGCCCTGCTTGCGTGAGCGCAAGAATTTCTGCGTGAGGTTGCCCTGGACCGTGATGGTATCCGCGGCCCACGATGCGGCCGTTCTTCCCACGAGGGCCCGACCATGGGATTCGGGCTGGTCTCTGCCCCGGCCCTTCGCCGCGAGACGGAGCGCCAGGGTCATGAAAGTGGCAGTGCGGTGTCGCGACGGTCACCGTGTCTTGCGCGTGACGCGCGATCGGCTGCGAGGCCGCTGAGCCGACTTCGTCTTCATAGTCTTCATCGTTGCCTTCTTCGCCTTCGCGCGAGACCCTGACACCTTGCGCGTAAGGGTGGACTGCTCGATCCGGCTTCGGTCAAAGCTCCCATGAGGCTGCGGCAAGCCTCGCAATGGGGACGCGATACGGCGAACAGCTCACGTAGTCCAATCCGAGCTCGTGACAGAACTCCACGGAACTGGGATCGCCTCCATGCTCACCGCAGATGCCGAGCTTAATCCCGGGACGTGTCTTCCTGCCTCCGGCAACCTGCCGCATTAACGCCCCCACCCCTTCCCGATCGAGCACCGCAAACGGATCGGACTCCAGAATGTTCGCCGTCCGATAAAAATCGATGAACTTTGCCGCATCGTCACGGGAAAAACCGAACGTGGTCTGGGTGAGGTCGTTCGTCCCGAAATGAAAAGAACTCCGCCTCTGTCGCAATGCGATCGGCCGTCACTGCGGCGCGCGGCAATTCGATCATCGTGCCCACAGGATAGGAGAGCTTCACGTTGTACCGCTTCATCGTCTCCTGCGCCACCTCCCGAATCAAATCTTTCTGCGCCTTCATTTCAGACACCATCCCCACCAGCGGGATCATAATCTCCGGGACGATCTTCTTCCCTTCCTTGGCCAGCTCGCACGCGGCCTCCATGATGGCCCGCGCCTGCATGCGGGTAATCTCCGGCATGGTAATCCCAAGCCTGCACCCGCGTAACCCGAGCATGGGATTGAACTCGTGGAGTTCCTCGACGCGGGCCAACAAGCCGGCGCTTTTCTTCGAGCTTGGCCCCATCGCGCCCGGTCAGCTCCAGCTGCGCAATCTCCACCATCAAGTCTTCACGCTTCGGCAGAAATTCGTGCAACGGCGGATCAAGTAGCCGAATGGTGACCGGATAGCTCGCCATCTCGCGATAGAGCCCGATGAAATCCTGTTTCTGTAACGGCAGGAGCTGATCGAGATATTTTTCCCGCTCCTCTTTCGTCCGCGCCAAGATCATCTTCTGCATAATCGGGATGCGATCCTCGGCGAAGAACATATGCTCCGTCCGACAGAGGCCGATCCCTTCCGCGCCGAAACCACGCGCGATCTTTCGCCTGATCCGGCACATCCGCATTGGCGCGGACGCGAAGCTTCCGTACACGGTCGGCCCATGACAGAATCATCGCGAAGCGCTGATACTTGTCCGACTTCTTCGCGATCGAGCTGCCTTGGATCACTTGAATGATCTCAGATTCAACGACGGGAATGTCCCCCTCATACACATTGCCAGTCGAACCGTTGATCGACAGATAGTCCCCTTCTTTGAAAGTCTTGGCGCCGATCTTCACCGTCTGGCTATCCAACACTTCAACGGCTTCGCACCCAGCGACGCAGACCTTCCCCATTTGCCGCGCCACCACGGCTGCATGGAACGTCATCCACCGCGCGCCGTCAAAAAGCCGGTCGCCGCATTCATCCCATGAATATCATCGGGGCTGGTCTCTTGCCTGACGAGCACGACTCGATTTCCGGCTGCCTTCAGTTCAACCGCGCGGTCGGGATTGAGTGTAATCTTGCCGGCCGCTGCGCCGGGTCCGGCCGGCAACCCCTTGCCGAGCGGGTTCGATTTCGACTCTTCTTTTGTGTCGAAAATCGGGTAGAGATACTGTGCCAGTTGGTCGGCCCCGATGCGTTGCACGGCTTCCTGCTTTGAGATCACCCCTTCCTTCACCATGTCGACCGCAATCTTGACCGCCGCAATCCCCGTCCGTTTGCCGACTCGGGTCTGCAACATATAGAGCTTGCCCTCTTGGATCGTGAATTCGAGGTCAAGCGTGTCGCGGTAGTGCTTCTCGAGCTTCTTATAGGTGTGCTCGAGTTCCTTGTAGGCCTCCGGAACATTTTTCGATAATGCGCTCACCGGCAGGGGCGTTCTGATCCCAGCAACGACATCCTCACCCTGAGCATTCATCAAGCATTCACCGAAGAAAGCTCGATCACCGGAACTCGGGCTTCGCGTAAACGCGACGCCGGTCCCGCTTGTTTCTCCCATGTTCCCGAACACCATCGCCACGACGTTGACCGCGGTTCCCCAAGAATCGGGAATGCTGTACAACCGGCGGTAGGTAATGGCGCGGGCGCCGAACGCGGAGGAAAATACCGCGTTGATCGCCAGCCGCAATTGCTCCCGCGGTTCATCCGGGAAATCTTTTTTCGTTTCTTCTTTGATGAGGGCTTTGAAACTCGCCACTAATTCTCGAAGGTGCCTGGCATCCAAATGCGTCTCGTGCGCCACGCCGACTTCTTCCTTCTTATGCTTGAGGATCGCTTCAAAATGCTCACGCGGCACGCCCATCACGATGCTGCCGAACATCGACACAAATCGTCGGTAGCTGTCCTGCGCGAAGCGATCATTGCGGGTTTTGGCCGCGAGACCCTCGACCGTCTTCGTCGTAAGACCCACGTTCAATACGGTGTCCATCATGCCGGGCATCGAGGCGCGCGCACCGGATCGGACCGAAACCAGCAACGGCCGTTCAGGATTGCCGAAGCCCATCCCCATCGAACGTTCCACGCGTTTGAGCGCCTGCAATGTGGCATCCCACATGCCGTGAGGGTATTGCTTGCCGACCCTGTAATACTCAACGCAGGCTTCGGTAGAAATCGTAAATCCGGGCGGGACAGAGATACCCAAATTGGTCATCTCGGCCAACCCTGCGCCTTTTCCGCCGAGCAGTTCCTTCATGTTCGACGTGCCCTCGGCTTTGCCGTCGCCGAAATAGTAGACGTATTTCTTTGCCACGTAACGTCTCCTTCCAGGAAGAGTGCATATCAATGAACGGACGATGCGCAACGACCGTCGGTTGATTCCAGACGGAGCCGATAGCGGTTCACCAAGAACCACTTCGCCCTTATGCCACCGACGATCACCGCAGTGACAAAAAGCATCAGCATCAATAACCGATAGTCAGCCTGAATACCTTGATCGACATAGTACTGGCCGTCAAGCCCCTTCTTGACCTTCGTGTCGGGCTGGAGATAATGGGCCTGTCCACTCGGGTCGGAGAGATTAAGCCATTCCGAACAGAGTCGAACCGGTTCATTCGCTCCGGGCACTGACTGCCACGTGAGTCGAAGGCACACGTCCTGCTTGGCATTGAAGAAATCGGGCGTCTTGACCACGTCGTCCAGATTAATGCCGCTGAGCGCGAGCCCGCCGAGAAGAACGGCATTGCAGAGCGCCACCAAGGTCAGCGAGACTCCCAGAGAAAATCGCCGGATCTTGTCCGCCCGACGTCGGCTGTCCGTCATCGGCTGATCCATGGCACCTCCAGTCTTGCCTCAAATCTCGCCGGCAGGATGCCTGTCTCTTAGTCCGATTTGACCTACCGTCCTTGTACCACAATCTGGGAAAAGTCTGCGAATGACATGAATAATTCATCGACTTCTTTGAGCAGCGACAACCGGTTACTGCGGATAGCCTTGTCCTCGGCATTGACCATCACAGCTTCGAAAAAGGCGTCAACGGCCGGCTTAAGACCCACCAGCGCGTCCAATGCCCGGCTGTACTCACCGGTTTTAACCGAAGCCTCTATCCGGCCGCGTTCATTCTCTACGGCTTTGTGAAGCGCCGACTCCGACGGATGCTGAAACATGGCCGCATCGACCGGACGGCGTTCCCACTGTTCTTTTTCCACCAACCGATGCGCCCGTTTGAACCCGACAATCAACGGATCGAACTCAGATTTCGCTGTCACACTCTCAAGCGCTTTCATCCGGTCCAACAACTGCCGAAATGTGCAAGTATGTATGGTGGCAGGAGATAGGACCGCATTAATCACATCGTCACGCTTGATCCCCCCCGCTGTACCTGCGTAGTAGCGGAACCGCTCAACGATAAAATCAAATGCGCCTTGAGTCATACCAAGCTGCTGCTCAGAAATATTGGCACCTTCAAATATTTTCCTAGCCTCGTCGAGCGCACGGTTTAGATTCAGAGGAATATCTCCCTCGATTAAAATGCGAACGATTGCTAGCGCATCGCGCCGCAATGCGTAGGGATCTTCCGATCCTTTCGGCACAACTCCGACGCGAAAGAAACCTGTGATTTTAGCGAGCCGATCCGCGAGTGAAAGCAATCTACCAACTAGTGATTCCGGTATTGGTCCTTCCATCCCACGCGGTAGATATTGTTCGGTAATAGCCTTAGAAACAGAGGGATTCTCGCCGGCATGTTTCGCATATTCCCCCCCATCACTCCTTGGAGGGTTGAAAATTCCCCAACAACGGCAGACACAAGATCAGTGTTTGCCAACCTCGCTGCGCGACGAGAAATGTCTATTAGCCCCTGATTGCCAGTATCGGTGGCAAGAAAATCAATCAGCTTTTCAGTACGCTCCGTTTTGTCATAGACAGTGCCTAGCCTCTGATGGAACGTAACCCCTCGAAGTTTTTCGAGCCGATCCTCAGGCCGAATCTCTCGGTCCTGATCAAAAAAGAATTTGGCATCCGCCAGCCGTGCCGCCAATACTCGTTCGTTCCCAGTCCGAATGAGCGACATATTTTTGGGTTCATTGTTGGCGATCGCAATGAAATGGGGCGCCAGGCTGCCGGACTTTTTATCCCTGATTGAGAAGAATCCCTGATGTTCTTTCATCGAGGTGATGAGAATTTCCGACGGGACGGCCAAATACTCCGGCTTGAAGCTGCCCAGAACGGCACAAGGCCACTCTGTGGTGTACACCGCTTGATCGAGCAAGGTTTCATCGGCATTCAATCCAACACCGGCTTTGGTACAAAGACGGTCGATTTGTTCACGAATCCTTGCTCGACGGCGTTCAGGGTCCACCATCACCCCTCGCCGTTCAAGTCCTTGGTTGTACGTCTTGAAATCCTTCACTGCGATGGGCTTTCCGCCACCCATCACTCGATGACCGTACGTACGGTTGCCGGCTTTGATGCCGGCTATCTGTACCGGCACGACTTTCCCCCCGAACAGCGCGACAATCCATCGTATGGGCCTCGCGAAGCGTAAGCCCGTGTCGTTCCACTTCATGGCTTTAGGGAAAGAAATGCTTTCGACAAGTTGAGGCAGTGATTCGAGAAGAAGCGTCGCAGTCGGTCGCCCCGCCTCGCGCTTGACCGCGAAAAGATACTCCCCCTTCGGCGTCTCGCGGATCTCCAAATTGTCCACTGTAACACCTTGCCCGGCTGCGAATCCCATCGCTGCTTTTGTAGGTTGGCCGGTCTGGTCGAATGCCACCATTCTCGATGGCCCCATCGTTTCTTTAACGACCTCGGTCTGGTGGGCAAGCAAATCGTCTACGACCAGGACGAGGCGCCGTGGCGTCCCATAGGCATTGACGGAACCGAACGACAATCGAGCATCCTGGAATACGCGGTTGGCTGATTCTCGAATGGCCGTCAGAGTCGGCGCAACAAATTCATACGGCAACTCTCCCACACCGATTTCCAACAACAGGTCGGCAATCGGTTTGGGGCTACGAGATTTTTGTTGTCGAGGCTTCTTCACGAGCGAGTGCTTCATCGATGTGTAACCTGCTCTCTCATGAGCGGATGCCCCATCGCAGCCCGCTCCTCGAGATAGCGCTCGGCGCACTGCCTGGCCAACGCCCGCACTCGGGCGATGTAGCCGGTGCGTTCTGCGACACTGATGGCGCCGCGGGCATCCAAGAGATTGAACGCATGGGATGATTTGATGCAATAGTCATAGGCTGGCAATGTCAGGCGCTTGTCGGTCTGCGCGAGCAATCGTTTGCATTCCGCTTCGTTCGCCTGAAAACCTTGCATGAGCATCGTGACGTCCGCTTCCTCGAAATTGTAGCGCGACCCCTGCACCTCGGTTTCGTGATGAATATCCCTATATGAGACCCTGTTGTTCCATGCTAAATCAAAGACGTTGTTCACCTCTTGCAGATACATGGCGATCCGCTCCGTCCCATACGTGATTTCGCCGGTGATCGGAGCGAGTTCAATCCCGCCGATCTCCTGAAAGTAGGTAAACTGGGTGATCTCCATCCCATCAAGTCTCACTTCCCACCCAAGTCCCCACGCACCCAGCGTCGGCGACTCCCAATCGTCTTGAATGAAGCGGATATCGTGCTCCTTGGGGTTGATCCCCAGCCGGGCTAGACTCTCTAGATACAACTCTTGAATGTTGTCGGGAGAAGGCTTCAGTACCACTTGGTACTGATAATAGTGCTGAAGCCGGTTGGGGTTTTCACCATAGCGGCCATCCGTCGGACGGCGGCATGGCTGCACATAGGCCGCCCGCCATGGTTCGGGTCCGAGCGACCGCAGAAAAGTAGCCGGATGAAAGGTACCGGCCCCCATCTCCATGTCATAGGGTTGATGGATAACACAGGCTTGATCGGCCCAGAATCGATGGAGGGCAAGAATCAGTTCTTGGAAAGTCACAGAACCTACAGCCTGGTCAGGTGAGATGATTAGATGTTTACTTTAGAGATGACAGGTCAAGCTAGCAAGAATGCTTTTCCTCTGTCAAGGAACAAGCCCTCTAGATCAATGGTTTGCACTTTGAGAATCGCATCTCTTCCCAACCAGCATCTCCAGCTAGCGGTATCGTCTTAAAGAGCCAAAGAATCCTATACACTGTATCCATTTTGATTCTTCTCGGTATCCAATCAGATACTCCCTCGACGTTTGCTGCAGACATTCACTCGCAATCTCCCCAGATTTGATGATGGTCAACGATACGCGGTTAGGCAAGCTACTTGCTGGTGGCTCTACGTACATGCATCAGTACCCTCGCGCTCAAGAACTCATTGGATGCCGAAGGCTTCGCTAGTGAGCACCGGCAGCGCCTGAACGGTGCTCATAAGGACGGAGGAGGACATGGTCATGCGACGGAAACAAACCGTACTCACACTCATTCTCGGTTTGACCTTACTGACAGGGTATGTAGTCCTGGCGGAAGGACCAGCTGTCGCGGCAAGCAGCAAGCCCGTCCCTTCAGCATTTCACTATGGCAAACATCTGACGGATGCCGAACTGGTTGGAGCGGAGATTTGGTTCAACGCCACAGCCGGCAACGCGCGCTTCTTTACCTATGTCTATCAGCAACGGCTCGGCGTCATGATCGATTGGTATCGGGTTTTACGAAGCGACGCGCGCGACGCGCGTTTCCATCGGTGGGGTCTCATCAACGATCCGGACTGCTGTAAGCCGGGCGATCCCAACTGTCCGGCGAAAAGTTATGACGAAACCTATGGCTTCGACTACTGTCCAGGCGACGATGAACTGCTCAAGTATGTCGGGAAGACCGGGTATCGTGATCCTGCCTGCGACTTAAAGGACACTCCGCTTGCCAAGAACGATCGGCACGGTCCAAAAGATTTGCGACAGTCGGCCTGCGACCTCGAATTCGGGACGTCGACCGGTGCACTCGGGCTGCGCAAATTCCCCAATCCGAAGTTCGACAAGGTGAAATGGCTCAAAATTAACGGCGGGCACCTGGACTCGTGGGACAGCTATACAGCCAAAGTGGCGCCGCGCAAGGACCGTGAAGCGCCCGCCAAGAGTCATCTGATCGACGGCTCGGTCGAGCCGCCCTATCGTATCGGCATGTCCTGCGGTGCCTGCCACATTGCCTTCGACCCGGTCCGCCCTCCTAAAGATGCGGTCCATCCGAAATGGGAGAATCTCTCCGGCACGGTCGGCAATCAATATGGCCGATTTTCGCAGATCTTAGGATCGGGGATGTCGCCGAACACCATTGAGTACCAAATCTACGGACATTCGCGCCCTGGTGCCGTCGATACCTCCGCGATTCCCAACGATCAGGTCAACAACGCCGGCACGATGAACGCCATCATCAACCTGGCCAGGAGACCGACCTTCGAAGAAGACATCATCAAATGGCGCAAGACCAACCAATGTCCGGCCGGCGGCGACGAGCGGACCTGTTGGTGCGAATCCGGCAAGGACGGCAAGTGTTGGGAGCGGGGCCGAAAGAAAGAGTTCGTCCACCACATCTTGAAAGGTGGAGAAGACAGCATCGGCACCCTCGAAGCAATTCAACGCGTCTACTTCAACATCGGCAGTTGCTCCGAGGAAGGGTGGGTCAACCATCTCACAGACCTGCGGCAGCTCGACCCCACGATGCGTGGGTTCGGGCAAACGCCGTTCGACATCGGACAGGTTCGCCGGGACTGTCCACAATTCCGGGCGATTGAGGATCGCTTGGGCGAAATCGCGCAGTTCTTGTTGACCGGAGCCCCGGCCGACCTGTACCAAGCCCGTGGGTTGAAGAACAACGCCGCACTCATCGAACAGCTCAATAAGGAATTTGGAAAAGACGCAGTTGAACAGGGTCGCGTGATTTTCGCGAGCAAATGCGCCTCGTGCCATTCCAGTCAGAGCCCACCGTTCGAGAATCGAGATTTTCGAACGGTCTCCACAGATCCTAAGGACAAAGGCATCCGCATCGATTGGCTCGGGAACGACAAGGTCATCCCCGTGAGCGAGGTCGGGACGAACCGCTCGCGATCCCTCCATTCCAATCACATGCAGGGCCGCGTCTGGGAAGAGTACGGCTCTGAAACCTTGCGGGCGAAGCCCGGCGATCCACAGCTCAAGGAACCCTCAGACGGCGGACGAGGCTACTACCGGAACATTTCGTTGTTAAGTCTGTGGGCTTACGCTCCCTTCATGCACAACAACGCCGTGGGCCCTGAAGTCTGCGGTGGTCCATTGGATGAGCACTACTACTCATCATATGTCGATAAAGATGGGAAACCGCTGGCCTCCCCTCCACCCTGCTGGGTATTCGATCCCAGCGTGGAGGGACGATTCAAGCTCTACAAAGCGTCGATGAAAGAGCTGCTCAACCCGTCTCAACGAATTCCAAAAGTGACCGGATTCAATTCCGAGGTGACCATTCGGCTGTTCCCAAAGCTGAGTGACGGCAAACTGGAGCGTTTTGTCGACACGGCCATTCGCTTCCCGGTCGGCACGCCGGCCGCGCGCATCGGGAACTTCCGCCACAAGGAACTGGTGGGAGATCTCGTCATGGCGCGGGTGAACTTTGACAAGCTGAAGGCAAAGTACGTCGGCCGGTATGGAGCGGAAAAGGGCGCACAGATCGCCAACACGATCCAAGAAAAGGGAAAGGAGCTGCTCGAGCAGCCGGGATCGATACTTGAGGCCGGAGCGGAATTGCGCGAGGTCTACAGCAACAGTCTCGCCGTCATCGAAAACGACGGGCACCGATTCGGTGAAGATCTCTCGGACAAAGAGAAAGATGCGCTGACGGCGTTCCTAGCGACGCTCTGATGTCATGCTCCAGAAAGAGGTGATCACGATGAAACGCGCACGATGGTTGATGTCGATAGGTTTGGCGCTGAGCCAAGCTGTTCTCTTGGGCTGTCCGGGGAACCCGGATCCGCCGCCGATTCCATTCGCTCAGAGCGGCGAACGATATTCCGACAAGGTCGATTTGGCCCGGCTGGAACACGAGTCGCCCCTCACACCGGCCGATCTCATGAAGATCACGCCGGACAATCTCAAGGGCGCCACTCAAGAACAGGTCGATCAGATCTATGCTCGCCTGACCGCCGGCCCGATTCCGGACGGGGTATACGATGGGCAAATGTTTTTTCCGAAGGGATCGAGCGAACGGGCCCGCCTGGCCGAAATCGTTGGAGGAGGCATCAAAGGGTTCATCGTCGACCGCAAGGCAGCCACACTCGAGCACATCGGTGAATTCATCTGGAAAGGAAAGGTCTTCTATCGCAATGAAGGAGTGCTTCGAAATCCGCATTGAGGATTTGCTCATACTTAAGCCGATTGTCGGTCCAAACGTCGAGAAGATCCAAAAGCTGAACCTGGACAGCAAGGACGCCTGGTTGCTGTTCCCCGCGAAACTCTATTGCGGACAGAGCCTGCTGGATGGGCGCCGGGAATCCGTCATCATCGACTATGCTTTTACAGACGATTTGCCGGGTTACCGCGAGATGCCCGATGTATTGGCCGGAAGAGAAGGCTTAGAGATACGCGACGAAATTCGCATGGTTCGTCCTGGGTTCTATCTGGGTCGTGCCTACATGAAAAAGGTCTTTGCCGTGAACTTCAGTCTCTATAACAAGGCGGTGGCAGACAAGGAATCTCCTGCATTTGTCGGTTCCGGGACGGTCAACGAAGACTGCTTGATCGGCAATCAACGCATGACGGCCATGGCCAACAAGGCGGGTGCCCAACATGCCCGGTTAACAGATATCCAGTGACGTCAGATTGAACCGGTCAGACCATGCGACGGATGGCCAGACGGTGGATGACGAGACTGGGATGGATGGTCATGATGACGGCAGTGGTTTCAGGATGTGATCGGCAAGATGCAGGAACGTCTGCCGACCAACGGCCGGCCTCAGTTCCCAATCGGCTATCCTTTCGCCTCCTGATTCCACGACACCTCCATGGGTTGTTGATTCGACCGAGCCTGGGGCGAACCTCCCACCGATTGGACGATCCCTATTTGATTTTCTTATCACAAAAAAGGTGAACGGCAAAAAGGTCTATGACATTCCCTTTCCGTTTCCCGCTCTGACAGCTCGAATCGAATCGCAGCTCCACTCCGAGCGTACACCGTCGGCCCTTAAGCGATTGCTGATTCCCGTCAATCGCTCGCTGCAACGTCGAGCCGGCGACGGCGCGTACTTTACCTATCCACGTGCCGTGCTCGCTGTCGATACGGAAGCCGATTCGGCGTTGAGGCCTCTCGGCCATGCATCTCAAAGACCGGCTCTTCATCGGCTACCACGAAAAGACCGCTGTGTTGGAGATCATCAGCTACAACGAGGCGGCGGGTCGGTTCGAGTTCCAGATTGTCAACGACTATCGTGCCGATGGAACGCCGACGGTTCGGTACGCCAACCGCACGCTCTGCACCGCATGCCACCAAAATCAGAGCCCCATCTTTTCCCGTCCCATGTGGGACGAAACCAACGTGAATCCCAAGCTCGCCGCCTTGCTCGCCCATCAACGCCGACCATATCACGGCTTTCCCATTCGACCAGGGGTGGGCGTGCTACAAGCCTTCGATGACGCCACCGATCGAGCCAATGACATCTCACTCGCCCAACTGCTCTGGCGCGAAGGATGTGAACAGGCCGGTCGACCTGAACAGTCGATCAGGTGTCGAGCCGAACTGATCGAGTGGGTACTCCGATATGGAATGTCTAACGGATTGATACCTGATTGGCACACAACGGGTGAGAGGCCTGTGGAGTCACCCTTCTTTCTTGCTGCGTGGCGCGCACGCTGGCCGAGCGGGCTGGCCATTCCCAATCCAGACATCCCCAACCGCAATCCCTTTCGGTATGTCGCAGTGAGCGAGTTTCCGGGACTCAGTGAGGTAGAAGCCACTGCCCTTGAAGGAAGAGAACCACGATCTTTGTTTCGCGGATCGCACGAACCGACGCTACCTCGCGAACCGCTTGAGATGTGGACCGTTCCCGATACTCCGGAGACACTGGAGCGAGTCTTGGCTGCGTTTGCGCAGTTCTTCACCAAGGCGGATCTCAATCGACTGAAACGCGCTGATGCATCGGACAGTCTGAGCGGCTCACGACAAGCCTTGAATGCCTTGGCGCAACCAGACTTTGATTGGCGGAATCGATGTGTTCGCCAACCAGCCGTTCCGTCGTGTGACATTTTTGGCTGCGTTTGATCAGCAATTGGGCGCACCGGTCGTCTCACGCTGCTGTCTAGATGATCACGGCATGCCGCCGCCGGTGGACGACGAGGTCGACTCCCATCACTCAACGGCGCGGTACACGAGAGCTCTCGCTGACCGGTGAACACAAGATGTTTCATCAATATTGCGGTGCTTGCCATCATGGTGCGGACGGCTTTCCGCCGAATTTTCTCCACGGGTCTCCCACTGAAGTCAAAGCAAACCTCACCCAATGTGCCGATCGGATCTTTGTGCGGTTACGTATGTGGGAGAGTCCCAGTTCTGAACTGCTGGAAGCACCGATGCCGCCGGCCATGCATGTATTGCATCACCGAGTGAGCCTGGACCAGTGGAAAAGTCATCCCGATTTGCAGGTACTGCGAAAGGAAACAGTGGCAGCGGTCCAGCAAAAACGGGGGGCAACATTTAATCCGGAAGATTTGCTGCGACTGGACTACGACACCTTACCGGCCTGCCTCGCTCCTCATCATAAGATGACGGAAACGGTAGGAGCACATCATGGATAGGTTAATGGCCAACGTTGGTTCGTAATGGTGAAACCATGACCACCGGACAAACACATCGCAATTGGTGGAAGGTGATGTGCCTGGTCGTATTCTTTCTGTTCGTAACAGTTAGCGGCTTGTTGGCGTCACGGTTTCTCGTGGATGAGCCGGTCCAATATACCGACGACGAAGACCATTTTAAGTACGGGTCCCTGGGTGGTGGTG
>CAWKJK010000011.1:0-55434 GCA_963849655.1 uncultured Nitrospiraceae bacterium | reverse complement strand
CCAACTTCACCCTCGCGAGCACAATGACGGAGCCGTCATTCACCGGGACTGTTGTTCCTGCTTCCACCAGAGGGCGTTCCGCCGTGCGCGTATAGTTATCGATTCCGCCTGCCGTGTAATGATCACCTGGGTCGAAGACCTCTTCGTATTTGGCCGTGATATACACATCCGCATTCGATCCGAACGGTGTGAGGTCTTTCGATTGGGCATCCAAGAGCACCAGCTCCCGCCCGTCTTTATCAATCGCCATTCCTGAACCGATGCCGATGATCTTGTCGGCGGACTTTGTCACCTGAAGTCCTCCGTCTGCTATCCCCCAGGTGTGCAGTAACTGGTTATGCCGTCGCCGCATATTCATGTGATACGTCTGCTCATCCGTAAAATCCTTCTCGACAAGAAACTGCGAGGTGAAATAATTCAGCCGCTTGACATCCGCCATGGTCAATCCTCCCCTTGAGCTGTCCCTAACAGGGTATCAACGCCGACCGTAGAGTGCCGTCCAATTTGCATACTTGGGAACATCGGGATGAGTTCATAAAACGTGTGCGCCGGCTTCTCCAGATCGATCAGTGCGCGGGCAATCTCCATTTGCCGCTCTTGTACCGTCGGCGCCACTCGCGGCAACGAAATCTTGACCCGAAAAAAATGAGGCTTTTCGCCGCCCAAGTACATATCCTTGCCGATTGTCGATCGAACCCCGATTTGTACGCCTTCATCCTCCTCTTCAACCACGGTCGGAACACCGACGGTAAAAATCGACAGGAGATCCTGCAAATTCTTCTTGGTTCCGCGCCACCGGTACAACTGCGCAATCTTTGCGACAAACTCGCGTTGCTCGGTCAAGCCTATATCGGCACGCAGACTAAAGGCCGTCCAGCTTGCCAGCCATGACAAGAATTCTTCCGGTGTCTGATAGGGATCGAAATACTTCGCGACCCCTGCGATGTTTTCTTCTATCCCTTGAGCTGGAAATGGAACTCCCGTTTCCGGAAACTTTACGCCATCTTGCCGACCAAGCAGAATCTTCTCAATGGCAAGCAACCATTGTCCGAGATACGGATCTTCCTGGTAGATCGCCGGCAGAGACTGCACGAGGCTGCTTGCCGACTGTGTGGTCTGCGTGGCCATGAACCTCCTCACACATTTGCCGTGACCGGCTCTGCTCGTTTCGGAAGAACTAACGTAATATCGCCCGGCACCACATCGGCATCGACCAATTCGTGAGAGCGAATTTCGACGGCACTCAAATCCCCGGCTTCATTGTATTGCAACCTATCCCTATCACCGACACTGACTATGAATTCGTCGAGCGCTTTCTTCGTATTGGGATCGACGGTTTTGGTCACGACATCGATACCCGGCAACGTGTCGAGCAATTCGTAGATGTCGGAAACATAGACGTTTCGACCGAACGGCCACCCCTGTCCATCACGACCTCCGGACAAAGGATGCATAAATTGCCTGAGACTCTTGACGACCTGGTCCCGTCCGACATCTTCGTAGACATTGAGCTGCTGTCGGCTTGCCTGTGAATCCACCTCTTTCCTGACGGTGTAGGATCGTAAGGTCATGCCGTCTGTGATCAGCCATCGGCTCTGCGCCGTGTTGACGGAGATGGTTGTCTGTGGGGATAACGTCATCCCCACCGCATCGAAACGGCTCCGCAACTCACCTGACACGGTTCGGCCGTCCAAATCCGTCTGAACGGCGGATGGAAGGCTGAATCGAAATCGATCTTCGATCGCATCCGGCATAAGCACCAGTGTCAGCCGCACACGAACCCTCACATAGGTCGGTCCGACGATATGAACGCGGGTCGTCAATAATCGGCGTGGCTCCAGATCGGCCGCCACCTTCTGCATCAACTCGCGCGTCGGCTGTGGTGTGCTGTCCTGACCGGCCGGAACGATCACGACGCTGACATGCCCCGGCTCATCGATCTCACCGGCACGAGCATTGCCCGATTCGAGATTGCGCCGAGGCAGACATCGCGTTCGCGCAATCGTGGCATCTGCCTTCAATGCCGATCGCTCAAAATCCTCGCGCGTCACGGCGCGATTGGGTTCACGAAAGGCCGACACCGTCTCTCGGACCGCATCGGCCATCTTCGTCTTGAAGAGCGGATCCATCTGGTCCGGCGCCTCCCAGCTTGGACCGTTCAGCAACTTCAAAAAGGCCAGCCTATTGGCATCCGTCACGCGGTTCACCCGATACAACAGCATCTCGGTAATGGACGCAAACAGCTCGATCAACGTGATGCCGGGATCCGACGGATTATGATTGGTCCATTCCGGCGCGTATGTCGGAATCAACCTTCGCGCTTCTTCAACCAGATCGGTGTACGTCCGGTCATCGAGATTGGGGAGTTGTATCGGCATGGTGGCTCCACCCGTTCTTCATCACGCTTCTTCAGAAATCAACGCAATCTGATGCAGGCCCGAATAAACTAAGAATCGCGCGGTTGCGGTGACCGCTTGCAGGTCCACATCCGGCAAATCGGCGACGAGCTCCAGCGTCAACGATCGAACATGATCCACGCCGGAGATCGTTCCGAGTGCGGCATAGATATCCGATTTGCTTGGTTCACGACCGAATGCCCACCCATTCCCTTCCTGGCCTCCGACCAGAGGATGCAAAAATGCGGCAAGCCGATCTTGCGCAGCCTGCTCGACACGGCGTGCTCCTTCTAAGGAAACGAGAGCAATTTCCACGGTAATATTGACCTTCACATAGAGTGGCCCGACCACTGCCACTGTTGCCGTCGGCACACTATACCTCTCCAAATAGCTCTGAACGCGAGCCATGAGTTCCAGACTCGGCAGAGGCTTCTCTTCACTCGAACGCGGCACGATCACGACACTGACCGCTCCCGGCGTTCTGGGTTTCGTATCGAACGGATCATCGATCAGATCACGCAACGGCACACATTTGGCTCTGACGACATCGGGAGACGCCAGAACGGCCAAATCTTCATAATCTTCCAGTGTCACGGCCCGCCCACGATGACGGATCGCACGCGGAGCGCGATTCAAGAGGTCTGCCGGAAGTTCAGCTTCAGCTCCCCCAAGTGAGGCATCGAGATTCGTCACCTTATCGACATAGGGAATCGTCGTGTTGAGTTGAACGATCGTGCCGGCCGGTGTATTGCCTGCTGTGCCGCCGCCGGTTTGATACCGCGCCATTCTGATATTCCCGATGCCGGTCGGAGGACCCAATCCATTGACTCCATCGCCGAAACGAATTTCTCCGGTCGAGTGGTTCATCACATAATGCCGATCGCGCGGACCCGAACCGTAGAAATCTGGCACTTCATGCCAACGCACCCAAATCTCCTCCGGACGTCCGGTCGAATCGAGCAACACAGAAACGGCGTCCGCTCCCTCTTCCTCTTCAAGAGTCGCTCGCTCTGCGGCAGTCACCATCTCCAGTTCACGTACTTCCAGCCGTTGACCGGCTAAAACCGGAGCGTGTGCCGTCGAAAACCGCTGATTCTCATCCGCGTTTCCAGACCCAAGGATTTCATTGGTCACAGACACCACTTGCGACGCCATCGCGGTATTGAGAGCGACCTGCCGTATTTTCGGCACGAATCGATAGTCACCGGACTCCCACTGCGCACGAAGCCAGTACCGTTCGACTCCAAACGCTGATTCCGATACAAGCCCTGCCGAAGGCAAGAACTCCACCAATCCCGATCGCGTCAAATCTTGTGTTTCATCGCGCACGCTGATCGTTTGCCAACCTTGTCCATCCTTCATTTGCCACACCAGATGCGGTGACGACGCCGGAGAAGGGTTATCCGGCTTCACCCCATAGATCACTTCACAAATTCGGACGTACAGGCTTATCGTATTCTGAGGGAAGGTTGCGCGGGCTGAAGGAAGAGTCAATCCGAAGTACAATGTCGGATACGAGTCTTGCGCCGGTCGAAACGGAGCAAACGCCTGACCCGTGACATCCTCATACGAGAAATCATTGTATGTCACCACGGCAGTCAGCGGAGTTGCCGCCGTCGTCAGGCTATATCCCACCGTCAATCGGCCGATCGATGGCGGAGCGAATGTTGCTGGAATAAGCTTGAATCCCTTCGATGGATTGGCGTCATCAAGAAACTTATACCCCTTCTCGGGGTGAGCCGGATCGATCAGTTCGAAGTGAGCATCGGTACCGTAGTTACCCGATACCAGTCGCACACGTAACCAGGAGTTCTCGACTCCATTGACCGTCGTCGGCATGACCGTCGTCGGCAACGTCAGCACGACAGTGCCGGATTGAGTGAAGGCGCGTGTCATATCGGAAAACGTGGTCGCGCTTGTCTCACTGCCTGCGGCAGCCGTTCCTATCCCAAACCATGCGTTGCCGTCCCAGCATTCCCACGCCAACTTCGGATTTCCATCGGTCCTCGGAGCCGGAATCCCCGATGCCGGATCCGTCAAGGTGATGGTCAGCGTGACCTTCGCGCCGGCCTGCGAGAAGGCATCTTTGCCGGCTATGTACCATGCATCGCTGAATCTCGGCTTTTCTCCGAATGGATAGAAATCCTTGGTGGTATCCACCGGAGCCGCATCGGCAAAGGCGTGATCCACGGCCAGTCCGTCTTTCCCGACTGTGGTCTGCATCGTAATCGACTTCACGTGCGGCAACTGATCGGCACGCACCATCCCGCTTTGGACTTGCCTGGCCGGCGAAATCGGTGTGACTAATCGACACCGAATCCATCGGCTGGTCTTTTTCCCTACGACCTGCCTCGAGAGAGAAGGCAACCCTGTCGCAAACACAATATCGCCGCTTTTTGTCAAATCGGCCGTCCCATCGTTAGGCAATAGAGGAATTCCTGCCGCCCCATCCCAGCTTTCCCACATGATCTTTCGTGGATCTGGGTTCGCAATGGGCTGATCCAGCATGATGCTCAGTGTCACACTCCTCAAATTGGAAACCCCGAACGCCACATCCTGCCCCAAATATGTGAGATGTTCGATCGGACGACTTCCTCGAAACGCCGGTACGCCGACGTCCACAGAGGCAGAACTGAGTCCGCTGAAATCATCGTACCGGTCATACGCCGGTTCGCAGACGAAGATGGAGGTTAACTGCGCCGCTGTCACCACCAGTTCCCGCTCCGTCTCAAACACGATAGGTTCTCGTTTCCCTTCAGCCGGAGGAGCCGAGACCTGAGTCCCTTGAGGAACCACCCCATCTACGACACTCCCTTGAGCTAATGAGAACGTAAGCGGCACCCGAGCTGATTGCGGAGGAGTCAACGACGCGCCAAGCAAATCCAGGAACGCAAGGAGATTTTTCTCCGGCACCTTATTGAGTCGCTGAAGGAGAATTTCCGAAAATCGTCCGACGATGCCGACCAACGCTGCGCCGACACCTTTGGCCAGATCCGCCTCTGGATAGCCGGTCGTGTAGGTCTTCACTAACTCGCGCACCTGCATCACGATGTGTGATGTCGTACGTTGATCGATGAGAGGGGCCTGACCCGACATCAGACCGCGCTCCTTTCTAAATAGAACGGATAAACCAAATTGAACGCGTTATTCGTCGCGCGAACCTGATAGTCGACACTGATCAGCAGGACCTCTCCACCGTCATCCGGCGCTACATGTACCTCCACCACATCGATGCGGGGCTCGAACACCAACAGAGCATCGCGTACGGCTTGCGCCGCACTGCCCGCTGTTGCGGCGCTATTGATGTCGAAGACTAAATCATAAATTCCACATCCGAAGTCCGGACGCATGACCCGCTCGCCTTTCGCAGTTCCCAATATGATCCACACAGATTGACGAACGCTTTCCTCATAGGCCGCAAGCGTGAACGATCCCTGTTCATCTACTGAAACCGGATACCCTATCCCGATACCCAGCAGCGGCCTGGACATACTTTTCCCTCCTTTTATCCGATCAACACCGTGCCGACGGCAATGACCTGACCAACCGGCATGTCCGCAGGATCGTTGCATGTCATCGCCATATCACCGTTCCGGGCAACCATTTTGCCGTTGATCCTCACCGTTGGGCTTCCAAGCTTGATGATCGCTCTGTTCGCCGGCGGGTTTTGAAACGCGGTACCGGGGGGTGTCGGAATATGAGACGGTGTATTATCCGCCGTGCTGTCAATGGTGGCGGCCGGCTGACCCATGATGTTGACATCGCTGCTGAGATTGCCGTTGATGATACCCGTAAATGGATGGGGCAGCGGCGTGGGCAGAGGAGGACCCGTCGGCGCCGGAACCATGACGATATGAATATCGACCGCAACAATCCGGTCGTTTTTTTTGGCCGCAGGTTGTCCCATCGCTCAATTAATGTTCACGACTTGTCCTTTGATGTTCATCGTCGCACCGGCCTTTACATCCATCCCCGCTCCGGCTTCGATCTTGGTATCCGCTGAAGATTTGACCTCTATTTGTCGGGCGTTCAACTTGATGCTTCCCTTGGAAGCCGACAGGACGATATCTTTATCCGCCGTGATCGTTATTGTATTCTCGGCTGTATCGAAGACCACCGAATTGTTCTCGCTCTTATCCACAATTTCTATTTTTTCGTTGCCGTCCTCATCGGTCAGTCGGATGACGTGACCGCTGCGCGACTTGATGACACGAACATTGTTTTTCCCGTCGCCGTTTTCAGCCGGCGGCGCGTCTTTCCCATTCCAGAGCGCGCCGACTACATAGGGAAACCGCACATCGCCCTGCTCGAAGGCGACGAGCACTTCATCATTCACTTCCGGAAGAAAATATATCCCCCGCTCGTTCCCTGCCATGGGAACCGCCATGCGCGCCCAATAGCCTTCCTCTTCATCGCTCAGCCATGGAAACTTGAGTTTCACCCGGCCCATCTTGTCGGGATCTTGATTGTTGGTCACAATTCCCACTACGACGCCGGTTATTTTTGACGTCACGACTTTTGGTCCTTCTCTATCACTGAGAAGGTCGTACAAATTCATACCGCATTCCTCCGAACCGTAAAGCGGGTGGTATACCCGCTTTCTCCACACCGATGACTGACTGTCGTGATATAATATTGCCCGCTGAACTGTGTCCCCAAACCGCCGAGCGTGATCACCTTCCCGGCCCGCAAGTCGGTCCGCCCCTGGCACACACCTTCTCCGGTAATAAATCCCAAGACCGATGCATTGATAGCGGCCTTGGCGACTGCATCCGCCTCCGCTTGTGTCATCACAGGACTATCAGTCGTCGTCCCTATCGCGGCGCCGAATGCCCGTTTCGCCACCGCAGCCCCACTCGTCGATCCGCCCATTGTGGTCGTGACGTTTGCTTCTCGTCCCACGCCGACCAACGCTTTCTTCTGTTTAGGATCCCAGCCCCGGATGGTCGTTTGATCAACCTGTCCGATCGAAGACAACCGTGAGGAAAATTCCATCAAATCATCTTTCAGCGTCAACGTGAGAAGGCTCCCCTCCGCATTGGCGACAGGAAGGAAATTCAGCGTCTTGTCGTCGATTGTGAGGCCGTACTGGATCCGTCCGGCTCGCTCGAGCAAAAATTCCATATCGGTTTGATTCGCCTGGAACACATACTCATATTGCACTCGGCTGTCCTTCGTGTTCGCTGAGAGTCCCGCTTCCTGTGCAATTTTTTTGGCAATGGCGCTGTCCGTCTGCTTTAGAAACGTGCGAGACTTCCGACCGCGTTGGAGACGATGCCGACGATCGTATCCCCGCACCGTCATCTTCGGCAACGTAGACCAGGTGCACTCCACCTCTATTCCCGTGATTTCACCCTTCATGACAGAGGCGAGATCCGCTCCATACCCAAGCTTGATTTCCACCTCATTCCCGACGGCAAATTGTCGTTGATCGAGGATCAACTCCCCGGACGCCGCATCTGAGTTGAGGATTTCCATGACAAACATGCCGGGGAGATCGACAGTGTCATCGACGGTGATGCTGACAAGCTCCACTTCAGGGGCCAGTGCTTGCCCATTCGTAAAAACCTTCACCACCGGAACGAGCAGACCTGAACCTGCCATTTGTTACCCCTCACTCCGTAAAGCCGCCTTCAATTCGTACCTGGAATGGACAACCGACGACCGATTTCAAGCCGTCGTGGATCATCCAGAGAATTGGCGTCTGCAATTCTCCGCCACATCCTCGGATCGCCGTACAGCTCCGCCGCAATACTGCTCAAGGTATCGCCTCGTTTGACCAACCTTGTCGTGAAGTCGGGATCAGTCTCCTGCTTATCTTTTTTCGGGTCTTTGTATTCCTTAAAAATCACGGACAATTCCGCCCGAACCGGAACCCCCTCGTTCGTAAACAACTTGAAAGTCTGTGACAACTGGGTGACCACTCCGATAAACGGGAAATCAGAATTATGTGGTGGAGCGCCTCCCCACAAGACCATGACCGCAGGAGGACGGTCGCGTTTGCGCTCGATTTGAGTCAAGGCGACCATTTTGTTCGTTTCTTGACGGACATCCTTGATCAGTTTTCCCCCTAAAGCCGATGGATCGGTGACATCATAAAAAAGATTCAGCGTGAGGACACGACTGTCGCCGCCACCGAATGTCAACGGTGGCGCATTCAACGCTCTATCTGCAGACCCGTTCCATGTCACGGACTTAGAAATCGAATAGGTGTTGGGATTGAACAACACATGGAAGGCTCGGCGTTCAACCGGATGCCCATCTTTGTCCAACGGAGTAATTTTGATTTTTTCTAACGCCATCCATCCACTCCTCGTCGTTCACGTTCGGCAATCAGTTGACGAGCCATCACGCGACTCACTTTTTCGGCTAGGGCGCCGATATCAACCTTCGCCTCCTGCGGACTCGTCGCAGACTGCGGTGCCGTGTGAGCTTGCGTGACGAGGCTCGGTACCGCTTCAACCGGTCCGGCTTCATGATCCCGGCGCTGCATGACCCGGCGACTGAGATTGCGCAATGCCTCTTCTACGTTCTCTATCGAGCGCGCCCGCGTCTTCCACACCATCGGATTGACGTTCACTTCTTCGGAAGAAGGAGACACACGAGAATGTTGCCCGCTCGTTTGCATACGGCTCGACAGCCACGGCATCTGTTCAACTTGTCTTCCCACTCGCTCGGTCATGACGAACGGACCGGCACTCGGAGGGGACAATGACCCTGGCCCACCACGCTTCTCATGAGTGCGAGGAGACGCCGGACCGGCGTCTCCTCGAGGCTGTTCCTGCTCAGGCACCGCTTTCCGAAGAACCAACCTCGCTTCTGTACCAGCTGATCCGGCATCAGAAGTAGACAGTTCCGCCGCTCGTATTTTGGATGACTCGCGCAACTGAACGGGACCCTGTTGGTGAGTCACCGGTTGAAGTGCCCCGCTCCGTCCTCCTCTCACTGATCCGACCAACACGTCTGTCTTCTCTTCGGCGCGATGAACTGAATGGCTCGCTCGTGGCATCTCCTCGTCGGTTTTGGCGCTCAGTTTCGGAGCCCCACTTGCTGATGAAGGAGCGGCACCACGATGCGGCCGCCGACTGACCCGGAACAATTCTGCAGAAGAGGAAGGGGGCGGTTCACCGGTGACAGAGCCCGAGGGCGACGAAAAAGATGATGCGGTTAAACGTGGCAAGACGGTCACAGGAGGTGGTGTGATACGTTCTTTCTCATTTCCATCTCCATCCACCCCGGTCATCCTCAACACAAACCCACTGGATTCGAATGGGCCCCCGTCGCTGTTTCGACAGCGGGCCATCATCGGCTCCAGAAGGGGGAACCGTTTGCTCAGCCACGTGACCGTGCGCGCATAGATTTCCTCTGGATGCCGCACGTCAACCATACCGATCGGGTGTGTTATCCGCCGAATCAAACGCGCTGCGAGAAGAGAAGGCTGCTCTCCCCTCCGATCCATCTCATTCGCTCCGATATGCATTGCATCCTGCGACTCATCCATGCCGGCAGAGTTCCTTTACAACAGTTTGGCCGTTGCAGCGCCGATGCCTGCGGCCAGCGCAGCCAAGGTCGGCCGACTCAGACCACGATGAACGAGTTCAATACTTTCGAATGCCACTTCTGCAGAACCCGCACGGAAATCGGGGCCGGTCCATTTCACGGGAAAGGCATCGATAAAATTCCACCAGATCACGGGAATTGCTTGCTTATCCAGAAGATAGATCGTCCCGTTTCTGCGTTCGACCTTTCCATTCGCCACATCCTGATGCCAACTCCAAAGCCCGAACAGTTGCGTCAATCCATGTTTGAGAACCAAAAATGGATATTTGGTCGGGCCGGCAAAATGGTGCTCATACTCATTTAAGCCGCCTTCCCGATAAGGAGTCGTTTCAGTCTCTACTTGTAACCCGCTGCATTCGGAAAAACTGCCGACCAGAATCCCTTCCACTTCGACAAGAAAATTGTGCGACTGGTATGGATCGAGACGCACTCCCAATAGATTACTTGCCGGACCGGCGGCGGCATTGATTCCGAAGGATGGCATGGGTCTTTTTTCTCCTCTTCCACCTTATCTTGGGGATATTTCCTTATCCCCTCAGCGTGTCCCCTTGTTCGTTGAGCCGTTGATTGATTTTGGCGATTTCTGCCACCCATCGCCGGCGTTCGAGATGATCGAACCCGACAATCTGCTCATGCGGCCAGTGAAAATGATACGAAATATACGCTACCTCCTCGTACAGCCGCTCTAAGGGGTAGCGCCAGATTCCCCCACAGCACTCAGCTCCACGGAAAACTGCTTTTCACAGTGCGGACATTGAGTGCGGACGTGGCTGCGACCGTTTTCGTTGATTTGCCGATAGAGATCCTGCAAATATGCCAAATCGGCGGCAAACAACCCTTCCATCATTTTTGGATTGATATGGTCAAGCGTCCCAAGCCTGGTCACCACCCGAGAAAGGAGGATGATCAACAAATACCCCGGGTTCGCATGCACTCGTGGGTCTTTCAATGGAATAATTTCGTCGTACGCGGTGGCCAGACGCATCACTCCTTCTTTATGCATTTCTCCTGCGGCATCCACATAGCCGACCGGTAATGTGAATGAAAATTCAGTCTGTACCATAAGCGCCCTACGCTTTCTTCAGCTCCTCATGAGTGATTTCCAAGGTTTCAACAGCCACCGCCGTCCCGGTCGCATTCAACGATGGACCAGTCCATTTTGACGGCCATCCTCCCAAAAAGTTCCAACGAACCTTCTCGACGCCCGCTTCGTTCAGCAGAATGATCGATCCGTTCTTTCGTTCTGTCTTGCCGTCGATAACGGTCTTGCGCCATTTCCACAGCTCATCGGAGTCCGTGATCCCACGTTTGAGCGTGAGGGCAGTATATTTATTCAGTCCGCTCAACTTTCGCACATGATTCGGATCGGTACCTTCGCGATAATCGACGGGGTCCGTGCTGGAATCCAAGCCACCACACTCCTGAAAGCCCGCTTGGGTAATCCCATCGATCTCGACCATAAAATTAAAGTCCCGATAGGGATCTGTTCTTGCTCCTGTTGCCATACGCACCCTCCTTATCCGGTTGATTGCGGTTGCCGACCGCCGCTACGTAAGCTCGATATCTCTCGGCAGCTCTCTGCTCCCAAGACGATGAATAATCCGCAAGACGACAAACTCAGCGGGAGACCTCGGAGCCAATCCCAGTTCTGTGACGACCATTCCCGCTTCACGAACATCGGGTGGGTTGGTTTCCTCATCACATTTGATATAAAAGGCTTCTTCCACCGTTTGTCCTCGAAGCCCACCGGCACGCCATAAACCGACCAAATAGGTTCTGAGCTCCCGCCCTATACGTACCCACAAACGTCGGTCGTTGGTTTCAAACGTGGCCCATGTCATATTCTGATCGATCCAGCGACGCACGGTGAGAATCAGCCTGCGCACGTTGATATACCGCCAATTGGGATCCCGGCTGAGTGTACGTGCACCCCAGACACGAATCCCTCGTCCTGGAAATGCCCGCATGACATTGATGCCTTCTGGATTGAGTTCATCTTGCATCCGATTGTCCACGGAAATTTCTACATCCAGCACGCCCAATATTTCCTCGTTCGCCGGCGCCTTAAACACCCCGACTTTGGCATCAGTCTGTGCCACAATGCCTGCAACGTGACCACAAGGAGGCACAAACCGTCCATTCGATGCTTTGAGCCAGGGATAATACAAAGCCCCGTTGATCGGCTCTGCCTGCCCCAATCCCAGAGTGTGCCGTTGGACGAGTACCCCGACTTCCGTCGCATCATTCTCGTAACGCATCCAACAGTGCCAGTCGGTTGCCATGCGTCGCGCAGTGGATCAACGCGTCGGATTGAACCCGCATCACGGCCTGTGCGTCCAGCCGGGCATTCGGTCGTTGCAAGAGCATGGCATCAGGCACTGCGACGAGATCGAGATCATTCAACGGTGATAACGCCTTGATTGCATCCTTCAACGACCCCTCCCGATCTTTTTTCAGATCGAGGTCCGCGAGCACCACATAACAACGAATGCCTCCGTTTTGAAAGAACCCCGACACGGCATCAGCTAAATAGCTGCCGGCTCGGCCATCAGGCTGCGTGACGAATTCAGCCTGGCGGTGAATGGAGAAGGGAACATTGGTGGTGATTCCCTTCTTCACCCGCTCATCCGCAAAGCCGACAAACCCCGGGACACCGGTCGGCAGTTTCGCTTCCGGCTTAAGAAAGACCTCTTCCCGATAGACCCCAGGACTTTGATAGAGCGATGCCATCCGGGATTCTGCCTTACTTGCCTTGAGCCGCCGCTTGACTGATGCGGAAAATCACAAACTCCGCCGGACGGACAATGGCCACACCGATTTCCGTCACCACTTGACCCAGTTCACGCAGCTCGGTGGGATTGGTCTCCGCATCGCATTTGACATAAAATGCTTGCTCCGGTGTCGTTCCGAACAGTGCCCCTGAACGCCAAACATTCGTCAAAAAGGCTGAGACATTCCGGATGATTTTCTGCCACACCGCAGGGGTGTTCGGCTCAAACACAACCCACTGCGTCCCCTCACCAATAGACTTTCGCAGGAACAACAAGGTTCGCCGCACACTGATATACTTAAGGTCCGCATTCGCGTCTCCGCCGACCGTTCGCCCTCCCCACACCAAAATGTTGTCGTTGAGCGAGCGAATGCAATTGACGCCTTTGGGATTCAGCCCATCCTGATCGGCCTTGCTCAACGGCTGTGTGACGTTGAGCGCGCCGAGAATGGCCTCATTGGCTGGTGTCTTGTGGACACCACGTTGCGTATCCACACGCGCATAGATACCCGCCAAATGCCCGCTGGGCGGAACTGCCAAGGCTCCATCCTCATTAGGCTTCTGCAATTTGGTGGCAGGATCGAACGCCTGAATCCAAGGGAAATACCAGGCCGCAAAATCGGTTTTCTTGGGCATCAGGCCGGCATCAGCAGCTGTCTTCGTCAACTTCGTTAAATCATCGGTGCTCGACGGGCCATCGAGGATGGCAAACCGATCAGCTGTTTGGAAACAGTGTGCGGCGATCTTGTCGCGTGAGGCATCGTCGGTCATACCGGGAGCAGCTACAAGTGCAATTTCATCAATTGCCGAAAAAGCCCGCAGCGCATCATCCAGTTCCGCGCTATCCTTGATCCGCACGACAAAACAGCGACTTCCCCCATTGTTGAAAAACCCGTACACCGCATGCGCCAAACGCCGGTGCCCCTCGTCAATCCCAGGACTCGGATCGGTGGTCTTGGGACCAGCTGAATCACCCACCAGACCGCCGAACGCTTGTGTGAACTGCGTCCAGTTCGTAATCAGCTTCGGCATCTTGCTCAACGTCGGCAAAGAGAAGTCAACGAACTTGGTAGCGGGCGCTTCGTCTTCGGCGACGAGATGAATCTTGTCCGGCACGATCCCGATAAAACCGGCTGTACTAGTGCTCACACCGGCGATCGCCTTAATGGCCGACGGCACTTCTTCAACATACACACCTGGTGAGAAATAGCTTGGCATAGGTCGTCCTCCTTGTAGGCAGCCTATTAACTATGTCAACCGCACGTCGTAATTGCGCTGAGCCGATGCTGGAACCGTAATCCCGACTTGTTGTATTACCGCATCTTTTTGAACGCGCAAGGTATACGCGCCCGCCCGCATCATTCTGATGTGATATCGCCCGTCGACATCCGTGGTCGCGCCCATATTACTTTCGACAAGCACTATCGTCGCGTCAGTCACAGGGCCACCTGTCGCATCTGTTACCCGCCCGCTGATACTGAAGAATTCGAGCCGAGTGGCCGGCTTCATTTCCTCTGCTTCGAGTGAGGTCCGCTCACCCACGTGAACCACTTCGGTCATCACAAGGGGGGCGGTTACCAGCGTGAACGGTTGCATCGCAATCGTGACCGTCACCGTGATGGATGGCCGGAGGTGGTTCCCAATAGCTGCCCAAAATTCATGAGGGTCCTTCACCCCGTCGGGTTGTGCGGTGACCATCGGTAGCGGTGGCTCTTGCCCGACAAGACTTCCCTGCAATAAAGAGGCTGGAATCGTTGGATATTGTGAAAGCGCCATCAATACCTGGCTGAGTATCCGGTGCTCCTGCAGCGCCGGTTCTTCTCCCCCGACGGGCCATGCCGTGATGAGATAGGAACAGGCCACGCGCTTGGGTGACCGGACCATGGTCGCTTGGCCATTGTTCCGCTCAATGATCAGTTCGTTACTCCGCAGCTCCAAGTTCTCGCGAATATCGTAGAGAAAGACATCCACCGTCAGCTGCGTGGGAGCAAACGGCGCCGCTGGATGGTCGAAGACAATTCGTGCCGTCGTTAAGGGTTCCGGAAGATTCGGATCTTCCAAGATCTTTTTCAATGTCAGACTCAAATCACGAATCATGCTGCAATGCAACTCCCGGCTCACTCCACACTGCATCATTCCACGTTCGACCTAACTTTTGATGCTCACGCCGGGTTGCCTGTATCAGGTGTGACATCCTGATCATCCCACCGTCGCCTGCAGCATAGAAGGCTGCGGCCAGTGCGATATTCTTAATATTCCCGCCTGCCAACCTGACCTCCCGTGCCAGCAAGGACAAGTCCACGTCACGTGCCAGCGGCGCTTCGCGCGGGAACATGATTTCCCAGATGTGTCGTCGATGCATCTCATCGGGAAAGGGAAATTCCACGATCACCTGAATTCGCCGGACAAAGGCCTCGTCCATATGTTGACGCACATTGGTTGCAAGGACGGCGACCCCTTCGTATTCTTCCATTTTTTGCAGGAGATACCCGACTTCAATATTGGCATACCGATCGTGAGCATCCCGGACTTCCGTTCGCTTGCCGAAAAGCGCATCGGCTTCATCGAAAAATAAGATCGCATTGGTGCGTTGGGCAGCAGCAAAAATCCGATCGAGGTGTTTTTCCGTTTCTCCGATATATTTGCTGACCACTTGTGAAAGATCGATCTTGTATAAGGGGAGATGGAGTTCCTTTGCGATAATTTCTGCCGCCATTGTCTTTCCTGTCCCCGGCGGGCCTGAGAACATGACATTCAGCCCCTTACCCATCGAGAGTTTGCGATCGAACCCCCACTCGCCAAAGACGATATGCCGATGCCGAGCCTGCTCGGAAATTTCTTTCAATTGCGCCAGTTGATCCAGCGGCAACACAATGTCGTCCAAGGTGTGTTTCACATCGACCTTCCGCACCAGCTTCGCCAAATCCTGCCCGGACTGCGCGCAGGCGGCGGCAAAGACCTCCGCCACCGTAGCGTGGGACCTATTGGAAGAAGGCGGGGCATCGTCCGATCGGACAGCGGTCCGCCACTGGGCGGCATTGGAAGCCGCCACCACTGCATCCGAAATCTGATCGGGCATCAACCGAAACCGGCTCGCCAGCGCGTCCAAATCAGAGACATCGAGTGGGATGCCTGCGGTCGCCAGATTGTGGCTCCAATGGGCACGACGTTGGGCAAAGCCCGGCATTCCGATGGGGACAGCGATCACACCGGCTGGGCCGCTCCCGGAAGACATCCAGGCCTCGCCTCCCGTCAGCATTGTCAGGCCTTCAGCTTGGGCAAGCACCTCCTCAAACCGCTGGTACTGAAGGATCCGGTCCGACGCGCGGAGTACATCTACGCCGTCAATGCAGAGAATCGCCTCGTGCAGCATCGCATCACGCAACGCCAGTTTGAACAGTTGTTCAAAATCCGCTCCAGACCCCAGAGCCCGCGCCACATCCAGCACCAACAACGATGCCCCCATGCAACCGACCAAGACCTCAACCGTGCGAAGCGTCCAGGCACTGCTAGGCCCATGGAAATAGAGCTTGACGGGCCGCTGGACATCGAGCGATCGGCGAATCACCGTCAAGAGCGCCTGTTGATGTGCGGCCTCTTCCGGCATGTCCACCTGTGAACCGGCTCGAAAGGCTCTCTCTGTGAGAATCCGGCAATAGGGGGCCAGCCGTGAGTCCAGACGCTCTTGACCCAGCAAGAAATTAGTGACCTGCTCGTCGACTTTTAGGTAGTGGCTCAGCAGCGGCGACTGAAGTTGATTCGGATCAGGGATCAATCGGAGCAGATTGTGGTGGAGCAGCGGAGCGGTAGATGAGAAATGCTCCCGCCGCTCGAGCTTATCTTGGACGGTGACACAGAGGAGATTCAATGCCAGATCGACAGTCGGCCGACGTTCGCTGACGTTGTCCTGTAGATAGGCGTATAGTTTCTCGTAACGCAGGTCGAACTCCGGTGCCGATGCGATAAACACGACGGCGATATCGAAGGAGGAGAGGCGACAGGCTTTCGCTAATCGAGAGAAGCCGGAAGGCAGCGGCAAATGCTCTGGAAATGTCTGAGACCCGCTGTGCCCGAAGAGCGGCCGGCTGGGTGGCTGGGCAAGGAGTCGATCAACGTCACGTGGCGTGATGTAAAGGCCCCGGAATGAGTCGTTGGCTGATTCCGTCCCATAGACCCCCTGTCCGGCCGCCAGCGCGCACCGAATGCGTTCGTCCACCCAATTGAGCCATGGGAGCAGCTGAGAGATGGCTTCCGACTCGTTTAACGACGACCGATTTGAGCCGGCGGTTTCCTTGGATCCTACGGTGTGGGTGTTCGACTCACCGGCGCTCATTCACAGCCTAACTCGTCCCGATGCCGATAGCCTGCCTGAAATTCCCACTGATTCGCTCCCATATTGATTCCTCGACATCCTGTGCACCACTCCGTTGAACCTCGTCATCTAGGTGCTGTTGGGTCACCCAGAGGACCTTAAGAAGGCTCATCATGGAGCAAAAAATCGAAGGCGTGATGGCCGATCTCGAAATAGTTCGCACAGCGCCTTTCGAACTGGGCCTGAATCTCCCGAATCGTGCCTCTCAGAAAATATCGTAATTGTTTGTTCTTATAAGTAGGCCATCGTACATGTCGGTGGATCAGAACACCTGATCCACATTTCTTTTCCTCGACAGCACATTTAGTGCCAACCTCAATCTCTCCCATCGATCACCGCGCGAGAAGTACATGAATGCTCTATCACACGATCACAAATGGCATACGGGATCCTGGTATTGGTTTTGACCTGAGCTAATTCGCAAGGGTGCTGTGTGCATAATCGCTCGTTCTTAGGAATGCTTAGAGTCAGACACCAGACGCAATTTCTCTCCTGGCCGTCGAATTAAGATCAAAGCCGATACCCCCTCGATCCTGCATCTGTGCGTTCAAAAGGTCCGCTGCTCATTCAATTGTTTCAGAAGGTCGAATATTTCGGCACTGGCAGGAATCAGAACACTGTCACAGGAGATGTGAGCTTCCTCAAGCTGATCACGATACCTTGAGTGGTAGGAGGGTCAGAAAAAGATGATAGCGGGAATGTTGTTGATCGCGGCTTCTTTCAGCAAGTCCAAACAGAGTCCTGTCTTACCGCGGTCATGCAGACGCATACCGCATGTGTCACCAGATTTGAAAATCTGTTGCCAGCTTGAAAGATGAGACATCATCGTAATCTCGACGATTTTCACCATTCTTTGAAGATGATGAACACCGCCGCCACAATCAGCGCGAACCCTACCACATAGTTCCACTTCATCGCTTCTTTCAGATAGACGACCGAGAAAATCGAGAACACGATCAATGTGATGACCTCCTGGATCGTCTTGAGCTGCGCCGCGCTGAACTGCGCATGGCCGATCCGGTTAGCCGGCACTTGAAAACAATATTCGATAAAGGCGATCCCCCAACTCGCCAGAATCACCGTGAATAAGGGATATTCTTTGAACTTCAGATGGCCGTACCATGCGAATGTCATGAATATGTTCGAAATTGTCAACAACGCGACAGTCAGCATTGGACACACTCCTCCTTCTTTCTTTTAGGTGCTGGCATATTGTCCCTTGAATTCACGTGGCAGAAAAGTAATCATCAATTACGTGGAAGGACCTCTGGAGTGTCGAGGCGGGCACACTGACAGGAAATGGAAGAGTGAATCAGGAAGAATGAACCGGGAGGATCCACTGAGCGTCCTCCGAGTTCATAGTCCTTTTGCTATATAGTCACATTATCGAAGAATTCCGAAAAACCACAGCAAGACCAACACACTGATCGGAACACCGAGAAACCACAAGATAACACCCTTTCCCATCGTTCCCATACATCCCTCCCTTTTGGATCTTCAGCCAAGCCGCGCGGACGAACAAATTGTTATTTTTGTTTAGGGCGTGTCGTCAATTAGCGGCCTGAGCGTTTTCCCGGATTCACACAGGAATCGTATTGTGCTTCACTGTTCATAAGCCGATGGAGGGGCTTATGAATGGTGCGACGGTATGGGCTGCGGGACGATCAATGGGAGCGGATCGAGCAGTTGCTTCCAGGCCGTGAAGATACGGTCGGCGTGACAGCAAAAGACAACCGGCTGTTCGTGGAGGCGGTGATTTACCGCTACCGGGCGGGCATTCCGTGGCGCGATCTGCCGGAGCGTTTTCGCGCACTGGAAGAACACTCACCGCCGTCACCGGAGATGGTCTGAAAGCGGCGTCTGGAAAAGGGTTTTCGAGCATCTGGCGGAAGACGCCGACAACGAATATGCGATGATTGATTCCACCATCGTCCGTGCCCATCAGCATGCCGCCGGGGCAAAAAGGGGGATAACACGCAAGTGCGCATCGGGCGCAGCAAGGGCGGGTTGACCACAAAAATTCACGCGTCGTGCGACGCCTTGGGTAATCCAACCGGTTTTCATCTCACACCGGGGCAGGCGCACGATCTGGAAGGAGCCGATGCCTTGCTGCCTGATCTTCTCACAAGCATGCAGGCATTTCTGGCCGACAAAGCCTATGACGCGCAGGAGCGCGTTCTTGATCTGTTGAAAAAGGCAGGCGTCCAGGGCGTCATCCCGCCAAAGAAAAACCGGAAAGAGCCGCGTGCATACGATGAAGAACTGTACAAAGCCAGACATTTGATCGAGAATTTCTTCGCCAAACTCAAACAATACCGCGCCATCGCCACCAGATACGATAAACGCGCCGAAACCTTCCTTGGCGCTGTGTATCTCGCCGCCGCCGTCATCTGGCTTAATTGACGACACGCCCTAATAATCCCATCCGTCGAAAACAGAGAATTCGGACTGGTGCTTGAGAAAAAATGCACGATCATGTCGATCATCGCCTTTGTGATGTTGCAGGCCGTGAGTATTCCTGCCATGATTGCTGCCAATCCGCGTATCACACTATTCCCCAATGCTGCTGCATAAGCCCTCCTCGTAGGACATAGCCAGGAGGCGTTTCAGCAGATCCTTCGCTTATCGGTCTTTTTCCGACTGAACAGGGTGGTGGTTCTTAAACCATTCATCGGTCCATCGTTTCACTTCTTCTCTCTTGTCGCCGTAGCGTTCCTGTACCCTGCCCTCGAATTTGTCGTAATTGCCTTCAATAATGAGTAAATCATCGTCGGTTAGTTTTCCCATTGCTTCTTTAGGTCACCTTTGAATTGTTTCCAATTTCCCTCAAATAGCCGACCTGGTTGAAAGAACTGTAACGATAAGGACGGCTATGAAAATTGAAATTGACCAGATTCTCTTCATAAAAACCTCCGTGAAAGTCCAGTCCTATGGGAATAGTAGGCAAGGGATGGGCCAACAGGACATTAGGGCAAAATGCCTTATGATCCATTGGTTTCTCTTAGAGATGAATCGTGGAGGAAAGAACCTTAGAAGCAGAGTGTCCGAAGGCGATGAGGAAAGGTTTTGTAATTTATTGCTAAATCGATAAGTTGCGGTGCACGAGACAATTTGTCCTGATTAGCCCATTCAGCGACGCCCCACTGCTGGTGGCCAAGTGCCATATCAGGCAAAGGTCATGATGTTCGAGATCGTCAACAGCAGGATCATATACATGATTTTTCCCCGAACGAGGAAACACAGTGCAGCACATTGCACTTCAGCATTTGGCGGTTTGTCTTTCAATCCAATCCAGTGCGGCGCCGACATTATCAAGCATTCGGCCAATGGATCTGCACCTTTCCAATTCCTCCTTACGGTCAAAGTATATTTGCGGAATTTAGCGTCAAGAACCACAACGTCGACATATGGAACCGCACTGACCGCATGCTGCAAATCCACCAGGTCTTGTTCAGTAGGACGCGCCTGCGCATCGGCTGTTGTCGCTTCCGATAGTGCTGTCTCAAAAGACAGGGCGCGGTACTTCTTGATGTTCATTACTTGAAGATATTGTCGCTTTGATTCGTCGGCTATTACCAAGCCACCAGGGAAGTGAGATGGAAGAAGCATCTGAACGAACTGCTTCTCCTTTTCCCGAGACAAACCTTTTCGTCCAACTATCGTCTGAACAGTCGCTTTGAGCTTGGACTTGATGTCGGGATATTTCGATTGCTCAGCAAGTGCTTCATAAAAGAGCTTTGGCCTTTTAAAAAACCAAACCAATCCTTCCTTCCTAATATTCTCAACATCATAATGCCTATTTAATTCCGGGAAGATGGCAAGAACTCCATCACAGAATGGGCTACGTTTACAGTAGGGCACTCCAATTGAATTGAAGAAGTCTTCAGCAACCTCGTCTTCTTGTAGATCTGTCTTCAGCCTAATCCAGACACATGGAACTTCCTTTGAAAGCATTTCGATCTTTTCGCAAAGGTCTCTAGCCCTATCATTGTTCCCATCTCTTATTGCCTCTTGGACGTACCAAATTGTCAAAACCAGGACGCAAGCTCCGCTCTTGCAGAGCAAGACAAGCCTCTCTCGCTGTGACACACATGAAGGATCTTGAAGTAAATTGATAATCGCCCACTGATCCAAGAACAATGTCAAAGGAGGCATTATTCTCCTGAATCAACATCGAACGTGGCTGAGGGCCAATGGCTCCTTCAGTCGCCATCCTTACCCTTCTTAGCGGGGATGGAAGGGATGGAACTTTCGGGAGTCGCCATAGAGGGCGCAGCGAGATGTAGCTGAAGAAGGTGCCGCGGGCGACGGCATGCGATTCTTATCGCGTCTTACAGTCGCACGAGGCTACGAGTACCAATTCGACTGCGGTTGGGACCCATCGCATCATGGCGACACCGAGAGCTCCATCCCATCCAGCCCCGCTCTATATCCCCGCTTCTTTCAACACCTGCCCCGTGTACGACCGCTTCGCTTTCGCAATCTCTTTCGGCGGTCCTTCGGCCACAATCTCACCGCCTCGATCACCGCCTTCCGGACCCAGATCGATGATCCAGTCGGCATTTTTGATCACGTCTAGATTGTGCTCAATCACCAGCACGGTATTTCCTGCTTCGACGAGCCGATCCAGCACATCCAGCAATCGCTGCACATCGGCAAAATGCAGCCCCGTCGTCGGCTCATCGAGGATGTACATCGTGCGCCCGGTTGCGCGTTTGGAAAGCTCGCGCGACAGCTTTACTCGCTGCGCTTCACCACCGGAGAGTGTCGTTGCCGATTGGCCGAGCTTCACATAGTGCAGACCGACATCGTGCAGAGTCTGGAGTTCGCTTTAATCAATGGAATGTGCTCAAAGAACTCCAACGCATCGTCCACCGTCATATTCAACACATCGGCGATGCTTTTCCCCTTATGGAGGATTTCGAGCGTCTCGCGGTTGTATCGTTGTCCCTTACACACCTCGCAGGTCACATAAACATCGGGCAGAAAATGCATCTCGATCTTGATGAGCCCATCGCCTTGGCAAGCTTCACACCGTCCCCCTTTTACGTTGAAGCTATACCGCCCCGGCTTATAGCCACGGACGCGAGACTCCGGCAGGTTGGAATAGAGATCACGGATATAACCGAACAAGCCCGTATAGGTGGCAGGGTTCGACCGGGGCGTACGGCCGATCGGCGATTGATCGATGTCGATCACTTTGTCGAGCGCATCGACTCCTCTCAATTCTTTGCACCCATCGATTTTCGGTTTCTTGTGATAGAGCAACTGGGAGAGCGAGTGAAAGAGCACTTCCAGCACCAAGGTGCTCTTGCCCGACCCCGATACGCCGGTCACGCATGTCATCAGGCCGAGCGGGATTCGTGCCGTCAGGTTTTTTAGGTTATGTTTCTGTGCCCCGACTATAAAAAGCATGCCTCTGGGCTTTCGCCGGCGTTGCGGCACGGACACAGTCTGCGCCCCGCGCAGGTATTGGCCCGTCAGTGAGTTGGGATCGCCCATGATCTGTTGAGGCGTCCCTTGCGCGATGACATGCCCACCATGCGAGCCGGCGCCGGGACCCATGTCGAGAACATGATCGGCGGCCTGCATCGTCTCGGCATCATGCTCGACCACCACCACCGTGTTGCCGAGATCCCGTAGTCTCAGCAACGTCTGCAACAACCGGCGATTGTCGCGCTGGTGAAGTCCGATCGAGGGTTCGTCCAGGATGTACAACACGCCGACCAGGCCGGACCCGATCTGCGTGGCTAATCTGATGCGTTGTCCCTCGCCGCCGGACAAGGTGGCCGCAGCCCGATCGAGCGTCAGATAATCCAAGCCCACATTGACGAGAAAACCCAATCGCTCACGTATCTCTTTCAGAATTCGATGCGCGATCACCAATTCGCGATCGGTAAACTTCAGCGACAGAAAAAAATCCGCCGCCGCGCGAACCGAAAGGCTGGTCACTTCAGCGATCGATTGCTTGGCTAATTTAATCGACAAACTTTCCGGCCTCAGCCTTGCCCCATGGCAGACCTGACAGGGTTCCAATAGCGTGAAATCCTCTTCTTCCTGATCACCCGGCATCATGGCATAGCCGATGCCGTCACAGGCCGGGCAGGCGCCGTGCGGGCTATTAAACGAAAACACTCGGGGCGTGATTTCCGGATAACTCACGCCGCAATTGATACAGGCCAGCTTGTCGCTATAGAGCCTCGTTCGTGCGTCTTCCGTGAGGACTCCGACCAACCCACCGGTCAGCTTGACCGATGTTTCGACGGAATCTGCCAGTCGCCGCATGAGCGCATCGCCGGATTTCATCACCAGCCGATCGACGATGATTTCGATCGTGTGTTTCTTCTGTTTATCAAGGGCAATGTCTTCACCCAGATCGACAATTTTGCCGTCGACGCGAGCGCGAACATAGCCCGCCTTTCGCATCTCCAGCAGTTCCTTTCTGTATTCACCCTTTCGCCCACGCACGATCGGCGCCAGAATCTGAAACTTTTCCCCTTCCGGCAACGAGGCAATGGCATCGACCATTTGCTGGACAGTCTGCGCCGTGATTTCATCTCCACATTGGAAACAATAGGGACGCCCGACGCGGGCAAAGAGCAGCCGAAGATAGTCATAGATCTCCGTGACGGTGCCGACGGTGGAGCGAGGATTGTGGCTCGTGCTCTTCTGCTCGATGGAAATGGCAGGAGACAAGCCTTCGATCGAATCGACATCCGGCTTCCCCATCTGTTCGAGAAACTGCCGCGCATAGGCCGACAGGGATTCGACATACCGCCGCTGGCCTTCCGCGTAGATCGTATCGAAGGCGAGTGACGACTTACCCGATCCACTCAAACCGGTGATCACCACCAGCTTATCGCGCGGAATCTCCACATCGATGTTCTTGAGATTATGCTCTCGAGCGCCCTTGATGATAATGGAGTTGCCCATACGTCCTTCCTACCCGCTCAGTCCGCTTCGCCTGCTCAACCCACGTCGATGAGTCTGCGAGGCGTGCAAAACAACCACACAGCACTTCCCGTTGGCGCGGATTATAGCATCCGGTTTCCAGGTAGGCCAAAACAGGACACCGTTGAATGGACTGTCATCCCACCGTTACCGGCATGAGCATCATCGTGTCGTTGCCGAAGATGTCGATGACTTTGACGGCGATGATGTAACGGCCCGGCTTGTCGTAGCGGTGCGTGGCGGATTTCAATTCGAGGTCACGGTTCTGGCGGGTGCGGAAGCTCTGCCATTCGTTCTCGAAGATATAGGCGCCGGTCCAGCGTTCTTCAAAGTCGTCGGTAGATAACTCAAGATCGCGTTGCGCCGGTTCCTGTCCGGTGAGAAAACCTTGCACCCCACCGAGGCCGGCACCGTGCGGGACCTTGATGACCTCCTTCCGGCTTTCGTAGTTGAAATCCACCGCCCAGTAGTCCACCCAGTCGGTCCATTTCTTGGTGAGCACGTCACGGGTGATGACGCCCTGCTTGTCTTTGCTGATTTTGATGAGCTTGCCGGATTCGCAGACGACCTCGCTCTTGCCTTCTTTCAACTCAGCCTCGATGGACTTCGCGATGCCCTGCGAGTAGTAGACCGAGAAATCGGACAGCTCCACCGCCAATATCAGCTTGTCCTTCTTGTCGAAACGCGGCGTGACCTCGATATAGGCCACGTCGTGGAAGCGGACTTGACCTTTTTCGACAGCGCGCTTGTCGAAGACCTCCGGCGGGATGGTCTTTGGCGCGAGGTCGATGCCCTTCTGCTTCGCCTCATCCAGCACGGCGGGGAATAGACCCATCTCGAACTCGAACGCCAGCATGTCCACGCGGGAAGCCCCGCGCTTGCGGCATTCCGTGATGACTTCCTCCACGAATAGCCGCCCCACCGGCAGATTGATCGGGCCGACCACGACCAAACGTCCACCCTGCTTGCCATGGAAGAAGCCCGTTTCAGGTAACGGCTCGGCGCGGTAGGCCTTCAGGATCAGCTCGCGGAACTCAGCTTCCTTCTTCGCCAGCGCCTGTTCCTTCTTCTTGCCGGTAAGCCGTCCGGCGACGTTGAGATAGGCCTGGCGTTCGTAGCGGCCGAGGTTGAGCACCTCGAAGGCGCGGAAGGGTTTGCTGTTGGTCTTCAACTCGCGCTGCACTTGAATCAACCGTTTCCGCGTGGTGTGGATCCCAAACTTGCCCAGGTCCGTGGCGATCCACTTGCGCCCGAGCTTTTCCGCCACGGCGGCGGTGGTGCCGCTGCCGCAGAAGAAGTCCGCCACCAAATCGCCTTCGTTGCTGCTTGATTTGATTATGCGCTCAAGTAGTGTTTCTGGCTTCTGTGTTGGGTATCCGAGGCGCTCCTCTGCCTGGGAATTAACAGGTGAAATGTCAGTCCACACTGACCCAACTGTTGCCCCACGAAGGTAGGATTTCTTTTGAGGCATGCCGTCATCTCCGAGAACATATTCGTCAGCGTGAGCATCAATGTATTCTTGGGAAGGCCAATGCCTGCCGGCAGGAGGCGCAAACAACTTTCCGCCGAACACTCTCGATGGTCCTTGGCTTGCACCGGAGGCATCGCTCAGTCGGTATTTTCCTTTCGCATCTTGATATTTGTATTTCACCTCCAAATAGTCATCCTCGTGCTCTACGTCTGGTTTGTTGAAAATAAATCGGTCGCTCCTCGAATATTGAATGATTGAGTCGTGGATGGACGCGAATCGTTCAGCCGTAAAATGTGCTGTCGTCCGTTTCCAAGCGATCTCGCTAACGAAATCTTGATTACCGAAAATTTCACCAAGTACTGTTCGAACTAAGTTATTCATTCGCCAATCTACATGCACAAATATACTGCCCTCTTGGTGCATCAAATCTCGCATCAGGATTAGCCGCTCGTAGATCATGGCGATGAAGGAATCGGCGCCGCGTCCCCAGGTGTCGCGGTAGGCGATCTGTTCCAGGAGATTTGGCTCCTTGTGGAAGGTCTCGCCGCCGATCTCGATGTCCATGCTGAAGTCCGCGCCGACGTCGAAGGGTGGGTCAATGTAGATGAGCTTCAAGCCGCCCGCGTCCTCGATCTGTCGGCGAAGCGCGCCGCTCTTGAGAGAAGAGAGGATGAGTTTGTTGTCGCCCCAGATCAGCTTGTTGGTCCACCCCTTGATCTGCCGCCCACCCATGTCGAGGTCCAGTTCCCCGTCGCTGCGCTGTTCCTTCCGGGGCTCGTCGATATGTTCGAGCGTCTGGAATGGCAGGATAGCCGTGCAGACCTCGCGGGACTTGCCGTTCCAGACAAGTTCCACCTCCCGCTTGTCGGCAAACAAGAGAAACCGGTACTTTTCCGGCAGCGGCTTGCCTTGCTCGATGAGCTTGATAAGATCACGTTTCTCGGCATCGGAGAGGTCGTAACGTTCGCTGTCATGCTGGCGTGCCATAGTTAGGATTTTTTGGAGGACTTGCTGGCCAGGCGTTGCGTTTTTTTCGTTGATTGCGTGAGCGCGAGGTAGTTTTTGCTGGTGACGACTGTGCGACCACTTTTCTTTTCGAGTTCGCGGCGGGCATTGCCGGCCACCGTGCCGCCGGAATGGGCGGCGTGTTTGTTTTGCGGGAAACCTTGTGCATCGCGGTTTCTGGCGATTTCGGTGGTGGCCGCTTCGCCCAACATGGAGAAGATGAGTTCAAGATCGGTCATGTGATCGCGGAGATTCTCGCGCTTGAGACGCTTGAACTCCGCGTATTGGCTTGGCGTGAGGCCGAAGGCGGCCTTGGAAATTTCAGCGGTGAGGATGGCGTATTCGCGCTGTTCTTTGACGTCGCGCTTCTTCCATTCGTCGGTCAACTCGTCGCGAACGGCGATGGAGCGCATCCGTTTCTCGATCCAGTCACCGGAGTAGCCTTTGGCCTTGTAGAGGGCGCGGGTGCGTTTGGAGGCGAGTTCCGGGTCTTCGATTTCCTGAATCCGCTCGTAACCGACTTTGGCGAGCCAGCGCTTGAACGGCTCCGCCTTGGGGCTGGGGATGGATTGAATCAGGCGGAAGACGCCTTCAGTGTTCCAACACTGGTGCATCTGGCGTCCGCCGGGCGTGTCAAATTCAAGGCCAAGGGGGGGGACAAGTTGTCCCCCCCCTTGGAACGCCTCAGCGAGGGAAGGATCGCGTTTGCGAAGTTTCTTGAGGTAATCGCCTGGGTCAACCGAACCGGTGAGGACGGCAACCACGTCGGCAATCGCAAACCACCATTCGTTGTTATGAATGGTGCGGCGGACTTCCTTGCGCTGGAACAGTGCGATACGGGTTTCAGGATTGGGGTCGGTACTGCTCATGCTCATCCTTTGTCATTGCTGAAATTATTCCTACTTCATGTCCGAATCGAGTTATTACCCTCTTTACTACCCTCTTTCGCCATTTGGCTCCCGGTCCGCGGTTGATCGAGTTACTACCCTTACTCCTTCCCTTATTCACGAGTTAGTACCCTTATTCCTCAGAATAGGTACCGTGCCGCAAATTGCGAAAGGTCATCATGGCCGGCTCTTGTACTCCGTAAAGCTCGCGGCAAGCGCGGCGAAGGTGCTCGGTGTGTGCTTCTCGAACCCAACTTGGTCCACAAAGACAAAGTCGTACCGCTGCCCGTTTTCTTCGGCGGCGGTGGCATCAGCACACCATAGTTTGAGCCGAGTCATTTTCTGCGGCAGATCCAATTCCTCTCGTCCCTTGGTTTCCACAATCCACACCGTGCCGTCGGTCGTACGCACGATGAAGTCCGGCATATAGGTCGAGAGGTCTCCGTCGGCCCTCACGTAATCGAGCTTGAAGCCGACCGCCAGGTAGTTCTTGGCGAACGCCACTACATCCTTCGCGGTTTCCAGAAAAGCGGCAAACGACAGCTCGAACCCGCCCGAGTGAGGCTCCCCCACGATCTTGGTGAAGATGGACTTCTTTGCCGCGAGGAACGGGCGGTGCTCCGTCCGGAAGGGGCGCATCTCTTTTAGACGAATCCAGGCTTCGATGCGCGTGGCGCCGCTGTCTTGAATGGTCAGTGCGTTAATAGCGGCCTTGAAAGCGTCGTAGAGGACTTTGCCGGACTCCGGTTCGGAGAGATTCCGGAGCACCACGGGATCTTCAAGATTCACGGGCTCCCCTGCAAACAGGTGTTCCCTCAAGAAGGTCTTCACCTTCCCATACAGCACGTCATAGCCACCGACGAGGCGCAAATCTTTCAGGAGTTGGCGCGCGAAGAAGGCCACGACAGAACGGAAGTCGGCAGGCCCGGAGCCGTTGAGCTGAATCGTATGGTGAATTTCCGAATCGAGCATCGTCTTGAAGACGATCTCCCTGGTTTCTTCCAGTGTGAACGGCTTGAGGGGCAGCCGCTTGTTGTCGAGGGCTGCCGGGTCGAGATCGTCGAGATTCTTGAACTCGCGGTGAAAGCGACGAGTGAGTTTGGGGATTGGGATGTCTAACTCGTCGAGGTTCTTATCCTGATTCTCGTGGTCCACTTCGACGATGAGTGAGTTCTGACGCGTGGCACCTTTCCCCATAGGCGCATACTCGAAGTCGAGGCCCTCCGATCGGATGGATTCCACGAATTCCATGAACGCCGGGGTACCCATCACCGAGACGGTTTCTTTCGTGTCCGTACCGAAATACATTCGTCGAAGACCTCGCCCAAGCGTTTGTTCCGGCAGGATTTGGCTTTCCGCGCTGTACTCCCGCAATCCAACGATGACGGTGACGTTGCGCACATCCCAGCCCTCTTTGAGCATAAGCACGGAGACGATAGCCTTGTAGGGCGATTTCCAGGAATCGATGTCGTTGGACTGCTTGCGGAGCCGTTCGAGTTCTTCCTTCTTCTTCCCTGAGGCGGCTTCGGAGATTTCGCCGTTGTTCTTGGTATGGATGACCAACACTCCGCCTTGCAACTCTGGACAGATCTTTTCGAGATATGCCCCTACCTCGTCGCAGTTACGCGTGTCATCCACCATGACGAAGAGGACGGCTTTTTTGCCGAGCGGCTGATGGTCGGCATAGCTCTTCTTCCACTCTTCGATCCCGAGCGCAAGATAGTCCGCGTACTTTTCCGTGAAGAGGGCACTCGTTCTTTCCGTCAGCCTGGCGCGGCTGGCCGCATCCGGAAGAACAGGGTGTTTCACCACGTTCTGATGAATGGCTTCGACCAGCGGATAGTCGGACACGGTTTGGGCAAAAATGGATCCGTTGTTATGGCGCGGTGTCGCAGTCACGTCCACCTGCAAGGCCAGACGACAATCTTTTTGGAGCATCTTATGGTGAATGTCCTGAATGGATTTGAACCAGGCCATTTTCGGATCGTGAATATGGTGCGCTTCATCGTTGAAGACGGCGAGTTCCTCGACCTCGCGGACAATCTCGCCGAGGTCTGTTTGGCTGTCGGTGGTTTTGCCGACCGGCTTGGGACCGAAGGGCGAGAGGAAATAGTCGCGTAGGTCATCGTCTTCCAGCGAGGGGTCGGACACGTCTCCTAGAAACACGCGGTGGATATTGGTCAAGAACAGGTTACCGGTATCACGAATGACACGCACATCATCCTGGATATGCAAGACAAGCTGGAAATCGTCCTGCCAATTGCGACCTTCGTAACCGTTACTGGGCAAGATCGGATCGTTGAAGAAAATTTTGAGCCCGTCGAAATCGGCTCGCAGCCGGTCGAGGACGATGATGTTCGGCGCAATGACCAGAAAGTTGCGTGAGAGAGCAGAGTCCGTTTCGTACAGCTTGTGAAAGAAACTCCAGGCGATCAGCAAGGATATGACTTTCGTTTTTCCGGCCCCGGTCGCCATTTTCACGACATAGCGCGGCCAGTCTTCGTCGAACATGCCGGAAGAGACTGCCCCGGAAGCGTCGAAGCGAAGCAGATCATACTTGTCTCGTGCGCGACGGACCTCGAACAGCCAGATCACCGTTTCGACCGCTTCTCGTTGTGCAAAATAATAGCGGAATGGCGACAGCGAGCCGTCGGCATTTTCGATCAAGTGTTCGGTCTCGAACCAACGGCGGAGCAGAGCTGCCGAGGTGGTAGAGGCGCCGATGTATTTGTCGGCGCGCCAGGTAAAAACTTCCTCACGCACTTTGGCGACCAGCGGCGGCAGCAGTTTCTCATAAGCCGTCTCGCGGAGCGCTTCGTCGGCGGGAAACCAGCGTTGCTCAGGAATAAGCGGGGCGTACGGTGAAGGTGGAAGGTCAGGATGAAGAGCCATGCTTTTCTTGTGCTACTTACCGGTTGGCCGGTGAAGGATACTCGGTTCCGTATGGGAAATCACCATGTTGAATGTCTACAGCTATGAAACACCGCTTCACCGTACTCATCTCCAGTCCGCCGAAAGTCACCTTTTATGGCACTTTGGACGGAATGGGTTCGATTCGGCGGCTTGACAGCGCCTTGAACCGGGTGCTACCACCCTCGCATGGTGAAAACCGAACATCGTCCATTGGCCAAAGACTCCCAGACTCCCGCCAAGGTCGTCTCGACATGGTCCGGCCAGGCCCGCGAAGACGCCGTCCAACGGATGTTCACCGCCATTGCGCGTGTCTACGATCTGAACAACACGCTGTTGAGCTTCGGTCTGCATTACCATTGGAAAAAAATCACCGCTTCCTTCATTACTCCCGTCGGACGAGGGACCGCGCTCGATGTCGGGTCCGGCACAGCCGACCTCGCGCTCCTTGTCGAATCGCGAATGGGACCCAAGGGGCGCGTGATCGCATCAGACCTGAACCACGCGATGCTGGCTGAGGGCTTTAAGAAGATCGGGGGTAAAGGTCTCACCGACAAGATCACTTGCCTCCAAGCGAGCGCGGAACATCTAGGATTTGGAGACAATACCTTCGATGCGGTCACCACCGGGTTCTGCATGCGGAACGTTGGAGATTTGCCGGGAGCCGTGAGGGAGATCCGCCGTGTGATGAAACCCGGCGGCCGCTTCGTATGCCTGGAGTTTTCGCGTCCGATATTCGGTTGGTTGCGAACGTTCTACGATTGGTATTCATTCAAACTGCTGCCCTGGATCGGCACAGTGGTGGCCCGTGATCGCACCGGCGTCTATGAGTACCTCCCGGCTTCGATCCGGACGTTTCCCGACCAAGAACGATTGTGCCAGATCTTACGCGATGCCGGGTTTCGTCAGGTGTCGTACAAGAACCTCAGCGGCGGCATTGTCGCCATTCATGTAGCGACGAAATAGGAAGGTCAAGGTTTAGGCTCAGGTTGAGAGTCGGAGCTATATGAAAGTATCCTTAACCTAAGCTTCAACCTAGCTCTATGGACTCCATCCTCTACGTTTTCCTTCCCTGCAAGAAGGTCTATCCCATTGGGATCACCTACTTGGCGGACTTTATTTATCGGCGGAAGCCGGAGGTCCGTCAACGCATTCTCGATCTCTCGTTGTTTCCCATCGCACAGCGAGGCCAGGCCATCCGCGATGCAGCCACGGAGTTCAAGCCGGACCTGGTCTGCTTTTCTTGGCGCGATATTCAGATCTTTTCGCCCCATGAAGGCGACACGTCGCTGGAGCATGCCTTCAATTTTTACTTTGCCGGTAACCCCCTCAAGCGCATCGCGGCGTCATTCGAGGGGGTCAAGCAGCTCTATCGCTACTACAACCACATCTATACGATCCTGTCGTACCCCGCGCTGATCCGCAAAGAGTTCCCCAAAGCTCAGATCATGATCGGAGGCGGGGCGTTTACGGCCTTTGCCGATCAATTGATCGAAAGGCTCCCGGAAGGAACCATCGGTATCCTCGGTGAAGGGGAAGACGCCATTCTCAAAGTCATCGAAGGCCGTTCGATTGAAGACGAACGGTACATCGTCAAAGAAGGCAATCGGATTCGGAAAGGCCGACAGGGCTCGCCGGCGCTGCTCGACGCGCTGACCGTCGATTTGCCCTACCTCACGTCGATCTTTCCTCAATACGGTGAGTATATCGGTGAATCGATCGGGGTGCAGTCGAAACGAGGCTGCCCCTACGACTGCGCCTTCTGCCTCTATCCGTACATCGAGGGTAAGCGAGTCCGCTATCGGCCGCCCGACATGGTCGTCAAGGACATCGCCCAACATTATCACCAGTGGGGTGCCCGTCGATTCTGGTTTACCGACGCTCAATTCATCACGGGGAAAGAAGCCTATCCTCAGTGCACGGAGATCCTCGAGCGGATCGTGGCCGAGAAACTCGAGATCGAATGGTCCGGTTACATTAGAACCTCGCTGATTACCCCGGAACTCGCGAAACTGATGGTCCGATCAGGCGTGGGCGATCTCGAAGTAGCCATTACGTCAGGCTCGCAAGAGGTGCTGAACAATCTGCATATGGGATTCAAGCTGGAACGCCTCTATGACGGCTGTCGTTATCTGGCCGAAGCAGGCTTCAAAGGCAAGGTGATCCTGAACTACTCCCTCAATAGTCCAAAAGAAACGGAAGAGAGTCTCCTGCAGAGTGTCGAGTCCTACAAGATGGTGGCCTCAATAATCGGGGAAGAGCGTGTATTCCCCTTGATGTTCTTCCTGGGTATCCAGCCGAACACCGATTTGGAACAGCGACTGTTGGAGGAGGGATACTTGTCAGCCGGGTATAACCCATTGATGTTGACTCCGAGTAGTATCAAAAAGTTGCTCTATAATCCTGCCCCCCTCAACAAGTTCATCGCGAAGGCTTGTCTCCGAGCCTGGGAACGGAAGCAAGGAAGCCGTGATCCTCGTCGATGGACCGGATCTCTGTCCCAAACTTCAGAATCCCCCACCTATGCCGACCAGAACCTCAGCCGGGGTATTGAGGGTAATTCGGGGCGGGACGCACTTCTCTCACTTGAAGAAATCCTTCGCTCGCGCCGACCAGTTCCATCCCCTTCACAGACACCTGAGCCAGAGAAAGCTTCGGCCGGGTAATTCTCTCTTCAGAAATGCGTCGAGAATCACCATATTGACCATTGACCCATCGATCTCCCGCTTCCGTGACACCTTGCATTCGAATTCAGGCCGGTGCTATCATGTGTTTTCTTTGAGGGTGGGGAAGTACGTCAACCGTTTGGAAATTTTAGAAATTACTCTCGTTCGCCCTGGCCTGGAGCGCCTTGAGGAGACATCTCGATGTATAAGACGATCTATGTCCCGGTCGATAACTCCGACCATTCCAACACCGCCGTCGATGTCGGAGTCCATTTCGCCAAAGCCTTCGGCTCGAAGATCGTGGGCAGCCACGTCTATGCAGCCAAAATGCATGACAAGCGCTTCAAGCAGATGGAAGCGGGCTTGCCCGAAGAGTACCATGATGAAAAAGAGCTCGACCGGCAGCGCCAAATCCACGACTCGCTGATCACCCGTGGACTCCAGATCATCACCGACTCCTACCTCGACTACGTCGATAAGAAATGCGCGGAAACCAACCTTCCGATCGAGCGTCGTTCGCTCGAAGGCCGGAACTGGAAGGTACTGGCCGAAGACATCAATACCAATGCGTACGACCTGGTCATCATGGGCGCCTTGGGTGTCGGCGCGGTGAAGGACAGCGTCATCGGCAGCAACACCGAGCGCGTGCTCCGTCGAGTCCGGAATTCGGACATGCTGATCATCAAGAAAATCCAGCCGATGACCGGCGGGAAAATCGTCGTGGCGGTCGACGGCAGCCCCTACTCGTTCGGCGGACTGATGACCGGCTTGGCGCTCGGCAAGGCCTTCAACATGCCGGTCGAAGCCATTTCAGCCTTCGATCCCTATTTCCACTATGCCGCGTTCCACAGCATTTCCGGTGTCCTCAACGAAGAAGCCGGCAAAGTGTTTCGTTTCAAGGAGCAGGAAAAGCTACACGAAGAAATCATCGACAGCGGCCTCGCGAAGATCTACCAGTCGCACCTCGACATCTGCCGCGAGATCGCTCAGGCCGAGCAAACCGACGTCAAGACCACCCTGCTGGACGGCAAGGCCTTCGAAAAGATCATTCAATATGTGCGCAAGGATATCCCGGCATTGCTGATCGTCGGACGGATCGGCGTGCACAGCGACGAGGATATGGACATCGGCAGCAACACGGAAAATCTCTTGCGGTCCGCGCCCTGCAATATCCTGGTGTCGAACCGGAAATATGTGCCGCCGATCGATACGCTGGCGGAATACACGATCGCCTGGACGGAAGAAGCCCTCCGCCGGATGGAAAAGATCCCGATATTCGCCAGAGGCGTGGCCAAAACGGCCATCCACCGCTATGCCATCGAAAAGGGCCACACCATCATCAGCAACACGGTGGTCGATACGGCCGTGGGACACATCCTGCCCAAGGGCGCGATGGACGCCATGCGCGCGCTGGGTGGCAGCCTGGATGCCGCGGGCATCGACCGCGACAAGATGCAGGCTGATGAGTCCGTGGTGAAGGATCTCATGGGCTCCGACGCTCAGCGGCATCATGACCGAGATCGTGGAAGAAAAGCCGAAAGTCAGTGCAGGCACTCAAGCCTACCTGGACCGGATGACCCAGGACTACTTCGTCTGCGACGGCTGCGGCTACATCGGTAAGGGCGAGACACCCGTGAAGTGTCCTGTCTGCGCCGCGGGAGGCGACCGCTTCAAACTGGTCGACAAGAAGATCTTCGAGGCAGCGGCGCACGCCGAAGGAGCCCTCGAAACCGACCTAGCCTATGATGACGTCCCCATGCAATGGACGAAAGATGCCAAAGAGGCGATCCGTGCAGTCCCAGCCGGCTTCCAACGTCGGCGCGCCAAAGCCAAAATCGAGAAGACCGCCCGCAAGCTCGGTATGACCACGATCACGCTGGAATATGCCGCACCATGATTCAGGAAGCGGCTTCAGAGGACTACACCCCCATCTTTGCGAACAAGGGAACCGGCGCCTCACCGAAGCCCAGGCCACCGTGGCCGCTGCAACGAACGGCGCCGATGGCGAAACCGCCTCGCACGAGAATGGCCAGACGGGAACGGCCATGCGGCGGAACCTGCCCTGCTCCCCCTATACCTGGACTGCCGGAGGCTCAATCACGGCTCGAACGGGCTCCTGAAGGGTTTATGCGCGACTGTACACGCGCCCTCATCGAAAAACATGCCGATAAGCTCGGCGTCATAGTCATCACGGTCGAAGTGGCTCACGAGGGCATCGAACAGGCAAAAGACTACATGGCGGAAGCCATGAAGACCGGCAACCTGAAGGACATGATCGCCAACCTGACCGGCAAAGCTAGGAACTAGCTTTGCCATGTCAAACGTCGAATTTTCAATGCTGAATGACATGTCGGTCCGGACACGCCAGTTTTCCATTCAAAATTCATAATTCAACATTCGCCACTACCGATGGGTAAATCGCTTCCGATCTTCAATGCTCCGTCTCTGGCGGGCACGTTCGGCTCCTTCCAGCAACAAGTCTCGCAGTTCTTTACTCCGTCCTCCACGGCTCACGCGCCGCACGACGGCCGAACGGTTGATGACTTCAAGCCCTATCTCATCGCCCTGAACCTCACGAAGCGCTGCAATCTCAAGTGCGACCATTGCTATCTCGACGCGACGACGAAATCCGCCGGCGGAGACGACGAACTCTCGACCGAAGAATGCTACAGGCTCATCAATCAGATTGCCGAGGTCAACAAGGGCTGTCTCCTCGTGATCACGGGCGGCGAACCGCTCGTCCGCCCCGACATCCTCGACATCGCGCGTCACGCCGTGAAGCTCGGCTTCATGGTGGTGTTCGGGACCAACGGCATGTTGATCAACGACCGGATGGCGAAGGACCTGGTCGAGATCGGCGTGATGGGCATGGGCATCAGTATCGATTCGCTCGATCCTCAGAAACATAATCGTTTCCGTGGGCGTGCCCGGTGCATGGGAAGCCGCACTCGCAGGCATCGAGGCCTGCAAGCGGAACGGGCTGGCTTTCCAAGTACACTTCAGCGCGCAACCCATGAATTACCAGGAACTGCCCTCAGTGATCGATTGGGCGCACCAGCTTGGCGCCAAGGTGCTCAATGTGTTTTTCATGGTTTGCACCGGCCGCGGCGAAGAACTGACCGACATCACCCCGGCTCAGTATGAAGAGGTGCTCGGCTACCTGGTCAACTGTCAGGATAATTACAAAGGCATGCTCGTCCGGGCTCGCTGTGCGCCGCATTTCAAACGGCTCGCGTATGAGAAAGATCCGAACTCCCCGATTACCAAAGCGACGGGATATATGGGGGGCGGTTGCCTCGCCGGTACGAACTACGCGCGGGTGACTCCCTAACGGTGAGTTGACCCCTTGCCCCTATATGCCGCTGTCAGCCGGGAATATCCGTGAGACCAGCTTCGTCGATCTGTGGGAAAAGTCCGACGTCTTCAATTCCTTCCGCTATCCGCACCTGAAGGGTAAATGCGGTGACTGCGAATACACGGACATCTGCGGCGGCTGCCGTGCACGCCCCTACGTCGATCACGGCGACTGGCTGGACGAAGATCAATGGTGTCTCTACACCCCGAAGGGTGGTGAGAAGATCAAAGTCGCATTTAATACGCCGGAAGAAAGCCACGTGGCGTGGGATGAGGATTCAGAAATCACGACTGAACCGGATTCCCTACTTCTTGCGCGCCATGGTGAAAAAAGGTGTGGAAAAGCACGCACGCGAGAACGGTATCCCCTCTCATCACCATTGAGTTGATGGAAGAACTCCGCAAGAAACGATTCGGCAATGACGCGCCGGTCTTCAAGTTCTAGCGTGAGTCGTGACTCGAGCGTAGCATAGGATGTCTCGCTCGATCGCGTCGGCACTCCTCACGTTTCATGTTCACGCCTAACGGGTACTCAGCATGGACGCGCTCCAAAGTCTCGCCACCGACCTCAATATCGCTGATCCCGATCATCAACCATTGGATTCACTTGCTGTCGGCGGTCATCTGGATCGGCGGACTTGCCTTCCTCGTCATGGCCGTGACTCCTGGGCTGAAGAAGGCGTTCCAAAGGAGCAGATCAAGCCGATCACCGGATGCATTTTATCAGCATTACAAGAAAGTCGCGGGCATTCTGCTTGTCGTCCTGCTATTTACCGGCGGCATCAACCTCCACTATGTCAATCAGGTCATTACCTCACAAACCGGCAGCGGGGTCCAACACCATGCGAAGTACCTGATCGTCTTCTTGATCAAGCTGTTTCTCGTCCTCTGTCTTCTCACGCTCTTTCTCTACACCGTGCTCTTTCAAGTCCGATGACGCCGAAGAGGGAAGAATCCTACGAAGCGATCCCCTTCCAACGAGCCGCGCTCTGGATCGGCTTTCTTCATCCTCCTCTGTGCCGCCGCGATGAAACATCTCCATCAATAATCCTGCGTCCTTCTCGGGACAGGCTTCCAGACAGACTGTCTCAAACGAGACAGTCACTGTATCAGATCGATACAGTCTCTGCACTCATAACAAACCCTTGATTTCCATACACATCTATAAGAATCAATGACATCGACTCACATTTACTGTCAGCCATCCTGGAATAAACGTTGCTTAATCTACCGATGAGTCACAAAGCATTGGTCTATCTTGAAACTACCGGACAAAATGGAGCACGGTATGAAGCCGACAGACATTCATATGGTAAGGAGGAGCCCCTCTTCCTCATCACTTGATACCCACTTTGGATCATGTCCGTCCAGAGCAGCACAGTTACAATCCATCATTGCCATCGAGGCTACGCCTCGCTTTGGAAGAGACACAGCCCAGTCTAATGATGCTCATACCATTGGTGCAAAGTCGAGCGGGCCGATTCAAGCAGCCCTCTTCTCTCTCGAAGGCTAGACGAATCCTCCACAGTAGGCGTCACATCCGGCTCAAGAACTGATTCCACATACGGACGCGAAGGTCGAACGGAAAACGGCGCGTTCCCTGCTGGTTGTCGAAGATGACCCTGATATCGCGATGGCGTTGCAAGACTTCCTCGAATTCGAAGGATTCCATGTGGACTGTGTACCGACTTGTCGCCAGGCTTTCTCATCCATAGAACAGAATATCTACAATGCAGTCCTCCTTGATCTCGAATTACCGGACGGAAACGGCTGCTCGATCTTGGAGAAGCTCCAAGTCTCTCATCCCTCACTCCCCGTGATCATCTTAACGGCTTCAATAGGGACCTGGGGTCCGCGCCGTATGCTCGCTTGGCAAACCATGGAAGAGAGAAGAGTTATGCGGGATACTTCACCGTGCTACCGGCACGGCGTCGTCTTAACCCGGCAGGTCGATCACGGAACGGCAATAACGCCCAGAGACGAACTTCATCACTTGGTCCGGTTCAATCCCAACGCCCGCTTGAAGACCGATTTGCAAGCCGAAATAACCGAAGGAATCTTTAAGGTTCGAATACAACCGCTTGACCGCGCCCATCTCCGGATTCGTGACATATTCCATTGTCAGCGCAATCCGTTCCTCGCCTTCTCCGAGAGGCGTGACCGCATGCCAGAGCTTGTCACCGTTGAAAATCACCATATCGCCGGGACCAGTGATCAGCTCGAAGATGGCGCGGCTGCTTGGTGGGATGGTCTTTGAAAAGCTCGCACACCAACTTGCACTGGGTTGATCGATCAACAAGCCCCATCGAGATCGTGCTACCGGGCGCCCTTATAGTATGACGTATCGTAGTGGAACCCAATGTGGTCGCCAGGTTCAGTGTAGTAGTAGAGGGCGCAGGAATGGGGATCGTTGTCTGGACAGAACATCAGCTTCGCCTCCACGAGCCGGTTCAGGAATGTCCGGAACGACTCAGACTGATAGAGGTCGAGAAAGCGGGGAGCTTTTTCTTGTACGGTATAATAGCTGACGCTCCCGCCCTTCTTGTGGCCGGGGATAAAGTTTCGATTGAGTTCCGCTTTCACGCCTTGAGCCTGGGGGACAAACACGTCCTCCACGAAGGCACGGGATAAGAATTGTTTGATCACCAGGAACTCATTTTGCTCCCAATATTCCCGGTGAAGACGATCAACGTCCAAAGCTGCGACGGCTTGATCGACCCTGTCCGTCACGCTGTTCATGAGATTTATCCTCGGTCGAACCGTCTCCTGTTCGCGCATAAGCCCTACGGCCCGTTCAACACCGGAGCCCTGACGATTTCCGCATCCGACGGTGTCTTAAAGTCGAATACCTCATTACCCAATCCCAGGTTTGGTTTCAAGTTTGAAAATTCAAAGACGGCGACGTTGCCGCTGATCTCATGGAGTGACACCGTACGGATATAATGAGTTTTCGGGAAGACCTCGACAATGATCTTTTGAAGATTTTGAGTGGATTCCTGCTCCTTGGCTTTGGGAATCAGTGTGATAAGCGGCGTACCACCGGCTCCCCGCTCTTTTCCCGTGGTAGGTTCAATCTCAAACGACTCATCCAATTTGGCCGCTCCCTGCAGCAATTCCAACGGCGCTTTGGAGGCAGCCATCTGCGTCAGTTTCCCAACTAGGACCTGCTTATGTTCGGGAACGTACACCTTCACATCGTCCTGGTTCACATAAATTTGCTCGATCGTCGGATCCAAATAGTCCCACCGTAATCGGCCGGGCTTTTTGATATACACCTTGCCGGCCAACATCACTGGTCGCTCAAACCCCTCAATCTTGGTTTTCTGAGAAAAATCGGCCTGCAGGTCCTTCGTTTTCTCGTATCGCGCTTGCAGCTGTTTGACGACTTCACGAACTTCCTGCCACGCCTTTTCATCACTCGGTCTGTCTGCCGCCCAGGCCGGCAAGACGAACAGGACACTCAATGGAGCGGCAAGCCACCAACGCATCATGCTTCCGCCGCGCCGACCGGGCCGCGCCGACCAAGCACCTCCCAACGTCCATCACGACCCGCCGCCCCCACAATGCCTTCCGATTCCATCTGTTCGATCATGCGCGCCGCCCGAGGATAGCCGACTCGCAGTCGGCGTTGGATCAACGAGGCTGAAGCCTGTCCGGTCGACAGGACCAATTCTTTAGCCTGTTCGTACACTTCGTCTTTTGCCTCTTCTTCCGCCGCCGCCTCCAATTTGAGCGACTGCAGTTCCTGATTGTAAATCGGGAGGGCTTGTTTCTTCACGAATTCTACGACCGAGCGAACATCGTCGTCCGATACAAAGGACCCATGTAGACGCGCGAGGCGGCCGGTGCCGGAGGCCAGATACAGCATATCGCCTCGGCCGAGTAGAGCCTCCGCTCCGTTCGCATCGAGAATGGTTCGTGAGTCGGTCTTCGAAGAGACTTGAAACGCGATCCGTGCCGGGAAATTCGCTTTGATCAAGCCGGTCAGCACATCGACGGATGGGCGCTGAGTGGCCAACACCAGATGAATGCCGGAAGCACGTGCCATCTGTGCAAGCCGGGCGATCTTGTCTTCCACATCCTTGGGAGCCACCATCATCAGATCTGCCAGCTCGTCGATCATGACGACGATAAACGGCAACGGTTCCGGCGGCGTCGGTTTCGGTTGCATGCAACCCCGCTCACCCTCGGCGATCGATGTTTCACCGGCAGAGAGGCGCTCTTCTTCAGAGAGAAACTGCATCGGAAGCTGCTCGATCGACCCGCCGGGTTGTTTTCAGCAAACACCTCTTGCAAACCGGCGACCTTTCGATTGTACGCATCGATATTCCGCACACCGGCCTCGGCCAGCAGCTTATACCGCCGTTCCATTTCAGCGACGACCCATCCCAGCCCTCTCGCGGCTGATTTGGGCTCCGTAATCACCGGTCGCAAGAGATGGGGAATGCCCTCATACGATTGAAACTCGAGCATCTTGGGGTCAATGAGCAGGAGCTTCACTTCACTAGGCTTGGCGGAAAAGAGGATACTGAGCAACATCGTGTTCAAACTGACACTCTTCCCGGCACCGGTCGCGCCGGCCACCAAGAGATGCGGCATCGTCTTCAGATCGGCGGTCATCGGGGCACCGAAGATATCCTTGCCCAACGCCAGAGTCAGTCTGGATCTGTGCCCGACGAAAGGCCTCGCTCATGACGACTTCCTTCAGCGACACCGTCTCTCGAGACCGGTTCGGCACCTCGATCCCGACCACTGATTTCCCCGGCAACGGCGCCACGATTCGTAGACTCGTCGCCTTGAGAGCCAGCGCAAGGTCATCAGCCAGATTCACAATGCGGGCCACTTTCGTGCCGGGCGCCGGCTCAAATTCATACATCGTCACGACAGGGCCGGGCCTCACTTCCGTCACGATGCCCTCAATGCCGAAACTCATCAATGCTCGTGACAAGACCTCGGACTGCGCTTGTAACTCTTCATCCGACATCCGATCCATCGGTCCGGAAGGATCGCTTAACAACATCTCCGGGTCGGGCAGCCGATAATCCGCAGGCTCAGCCGTCGGAACAACCACTTCCGGCATTGAGAGCAGTCGTAGACGGAGGGCCTGTAGCGTAAGAGCTACGATTGTAGGCGCCGTTGCCGGGGAGTCGAGGTGCGACCTCAAGAGACAGTATCGAAGTGAACATCGTCATAGGTGAGGCCTTTGGTCTGGGGCCAGATCCAGGACTGACTCTGGCGTTAGGGCAAGGATATCTTCGGTTCCCCGATGACGGCCGATCTGAAGACAAATGCGCATCTCTTGGTGGCCGGTGCGACCGGCTGGGAAGGTATTCAGCTTGAACACGATGTTGCTGAGTATCCTCCTTTTCCGCCAAACCTAGTGAAGTGAAGCTCCTGCTCATTGACCCAACTATTGAGTTTCAATCGTATGAGGGCATTCCCCATCTCTTGCGACCGGTGATTACGGAGCCCAAATCAGCCGCGCGAGGGCTGGGATGGTCGTTGCTGAAATGGAACGGCGGTATAAGCTGCTGGCCGAGGCCGCTGCGGATGTCGATGCGTACAATGGAAAGATCGCCGCTTCGAGGTATTCTGAAACTCAGCGGGTGTCGAGCAGCCTCCGATGCGACCTCTGAGGAAGAGCGCCTCTCTGCCGGTGAAACATGGATCGCCGAGGGTGCCGTGCGGCCGAAACCGGAGCACCACCCGCGCTACGGAAGCTCTCGTCGTCGTCATGATGAAGCGGCTGGCAGATGATGATGGTGGCTCCCAAGGCCATCTGGAACAAGATGGCCCACTTGCACAGAATGGGCACGTGCTTCCGGCATTCATCTGGTGTTGGCCACTCAGCGCCCCATCCGTCGATGTGCTGACCCGCCAAGCGACCCAGCAGCAGTCTCGCGTTTCAAGTCTCTTCGAAGACCGACTCACGAACCATTCTCGATGCGAACGGAGCGGAGGCTCTTACTCGGCCGAGGCGATATGCTGTATCTGGCCTCCGGCACCGGCCGCCTCGCGCGTCTACATGGGTCCTTTGTATCGGACGACGATGTTCGCTCGGTCGTAGAATTCGTGAAGAAACAAGCCCTCCCGATTTACAATCAGGAACTGCAGTCGCTCAAATTGGAGGCGGCGGCGGAAGAAGAGGCAAAAGACGAAGTGTACGAACAGGCTAAAGAATTGGTCCTGTCGACCGGACAGGCTTCAGCCTCGTTGATCCAACGCCGACTGCGAGTCGGCTATCCTCGGGCGGCGCGCATGATCGAACAGATGGAATCGGAAGGCATTGTGGGGGCGGCGGGTCGTGATGGACGTCGGGAGGTGCTTGGTCGGCGCGGCCCGGTCGGCGCGGCGGAAGCATGATGCGTTGGTGGCTTGCCGCTCCATTGAGTGTCCTGTTCGTCTTGCCGGCCTGGGCGGCAGACAGACCGAGTGATGAAAAAGCGTGGCAGGAAGTTCGTGAAGTCGTCAAACAGCTGCAAGCGCGATACGAGAAAACGAAGGACCTGCAGGCCGATTTTTCTCAGAAAACCAAGATTGAGGGGTTTGAGCGACCAGTGACGTCGGCCGGCAAGGTGTATATCAAAAAGCCCGGCCGATTACGGTGGGACTATTTGGATCCGACGATCGAGCAAATCTATGTGAACCAGGACGATGTGAAGGTGTACGTTCCCGAACATAAGCAGGTCCTAGTTGGGAAACTGACGCAGATGGCTGCCTCCAAAGCGCCGTTGGAATTGCTGCAGGGAGCGGCCAAATTGGATGAGTCGTTTGAGATTGAACCTACCACGGGAAAAGAGCGGGGAGCCGGTGGTACGCCGCTTATCACACTGATTCCCAAAGCCAAGGAGCAGGAATCCACTCAAAATCTTCAGAAGATCATCGTCGAGGTCTTCCCGAAAACTCATTATATCCGTACGGTGTCACTCCATGAGATCAGCGGCAACGTCGCCGTCTTTGAATTTTCAAACTTGAAACCAAACCTGGGATTGGGTAATGAGGTATTCGACTTTAAGACACCGTCGGATGCGGAAATCGTCAGGGCTCCGGTGTTGAACGGGCCGTAGGGCTTATGCGCGAACAGGAGACGGTTCGACCGAGGATAAATCTCATGAACAGCGTGACGGACAGGGTCGATCAAGCCGTCGCAGCTTTGGACGTTGATCGTCTTCACCGGGAATATTGGGAGCAAAATGAGTTCCTGGTGATCAAACAATTCTTATCCCGTGCCTTCGTGGAGGACGTGTTTGTCCCCCAGGCTCAAGGCGTGAAAGCGGAACTCAATCGAAACTTTATCCCCGGCCACAAGAAGGGCGGGAGCGTCAGCTATTATACCGTACAAGAAAAAGCTCCCCGCTTTCTCGACCTCTATCAGTCTGAGTCGTTCCGGACATTCCTGAACCGGCTCGTGGAGGCGAAGCTGATGTTCTGTCCAGACAACGATCCCCATTCCTGCGCCCTCTACTACTATACTGAACCGGGCGACCACATTGGGTTCCACTACGATACGTCATACTATAAGGGCGCTCGGTATACCATTTTGATGGGGCTTGTTGATCGATCAACCCAGTGCAAGTTGGTGTGCGAGCTTTTCAAAGACCATCCCACCAAGCAGCCGCGCCATCTTGAGCTGATCACTGAACCCGGTGATATGGTGATTTTCAACGGGGACAAGCTCTGGCATGCCGTCACGCCTCTTGGAGAAGGTGAAGAGCGGATTGCGCTCACAATGGAGTACGTCACCAATCCGGAGATGGGGGCGGTCAAGCGGTTGTATTCGAACCTCAAAGATTCCTTCGGCTATTTCGGCTTCGCAAACGTCTTCAAGCGGGCGTTGGGATTGAACCGAACGAAGTGATGACAGTTTGCTTCCGGCCTTATCGCCGTTCCTGATTCAACTCGCCGTCTAAGACGACGCCGTGCCGATAGCACGGTGAAGTATCCCGCATAACTCTTTTCGCTTCCACGGTTTGCTCAAGCGAGCATACGCGCGTAGGGACCCCAGGTCCCTATTCGAAGCCGTTAAAACGATCACGGGGAGTGAGGAATGAGAGACTTGGAGCTTCTCCAAAATCGAGCAGCCGTCTCCGTCCGGTAATTCGAGATCAAGGAGGACTGCATTGTAGATATTCTGTTCAATGGATGAGAAAGCCCGGCGACAGGTCTGTACACAGTCCACATGGAATCCTTCGAATTCGAGCAAATCTTGCAACGCCATCGCGATATCAGGGTCATCCTCGACAACCAATACGGAATGTGCCGTTCTCCGTTCGACCTTCGCGTTTGTATTTGAAATCAGCTCTTGAGCCTGATCTGACGCCCACTGCGGACGATTTACCCAAGAATCGAGAGAGAATCTGTGACTCATGCCGGGAGAACAAGCAACGTTTATTCCAGGATGACTGACCGTAGATGTGAGACGATATCATTGATTTATAAATGAATGTATGGGTATCAAGGATTTGTGTAACAGTGAGAGACTGTATCGGTCTGATACAGTGACTGTCTCGTTTGAGACAGCTTGTCTTGAAGCCTGTTCCGAGACAGGATGCAGGATTATTGATGCAGATGCTTCATGGCTGCCGCGCAGAGGATGATGAAAAACCCCATCCAGAGGGCGGCTCGCTGGAAGGGGATGGCTTCATAGGATTCCCTTCCTCGTCGGCTTCGTCCTCGGATCGAAAATAACGGTGTAAAGAAACAATGTGAGGAGGCCCAGAACGAGAAGAAGTTTAATCATGAAGACCATGAGGTACTTGGGATGGTGTTGCACTCCGCTGCCGGTTTGTGAAATCAAGACTTGATTGACGTAATGGAGGTTCATGCCGCCGGTGAACAGCAGGACGACCAATAGAATGCCGGCGACCTTCTTATAGTACCGGTAAAAAATGTCCGTGATGGGTTTGATCTGATCCTTTGGAACGGCCTTTTGCAGCCCGGGTGTCACCGCCATGACGAGAAATGCCAAGCCGCCGATCCAAATGACTGCCGAGAGCAGATGAAACCAGTGGTTGACGATCGGAATGAGGATATTGAGATCGGTCAGTAATGCTCTGAAGGGTGTCCATCGTGGATAGGTTAGGTGATGAGCAGCGAATGCAGTGAGGCTAACCGTAGGCCAGAACGTACCGCCTGACACTTAGTCCTACCCTCGACTCGAAATTAAAGACCGGTGCGTCATTGCCGAATCGCTTCTTGCGCAGCTCCTCCATCAATTCGACGGTGATGAGTCGCACATTCGTTTTCCCGGGCGTGTTTCTCCACACCTTTTTTGACCATGGCGCGTAAGAAGTAGGGGATACGGCTCAATCTGAGCGCGGACGCTTCATCCCATGTGACATCGGTTTCTTCCGAGACATTGAACGCCACTTTGATCTTCTCGCCACCTTTCGGGGTGTAGAGGCACCACTGATCTTCGTCCAGCCAGTCGCCGTGGTCAACATAGGGACGGGCGCGGCAACCGCCGCAGATGTCGCTATATTCACAGTCGCCGCACTTCCCCTTGAGCTGAGGATAGCGGAACGAATTGAAGACATCCGATCGCTCCCAGAGATCGACGAAGCTCTGTTGGCGGACATTCCCCGCCGACAGCGGCATATAGGGACAAGGAGTCAACTCGCCGTTCGGCGTCACCCGGGCGTAATTGGTTCCTGCGAGGCACCCTCCTCCCATGTATCCAGTGGCTTTGGTGATCGGGGAGTTGGGATCCTTCTCATATGCCAACCGTTTGAAGTGCGGAGCGCAGCGGGCTCTGACCAGCATGCCTTTGTAATTATCCTGGCACTCAACGAGGTATCCAAGTACCTCTTCATACTGAGCGGGGGTGATATCCGTCAGTTCTTCGCCTCGTCCGGTGCAAACCATAAAGAACACATTCAATACGCGGGCGCCGAGTCGGTGCGCCCAGTCGACGACCTCAGGCAGTTCCGTATAGTTCATCGGCTGAGCGCTGAAATGCACTTGGAATTGAAGGCCGTTCCGCTTGCTGGCTTCAATGCCGGCGACCGCCGCTTCCCAGGCTCCCGGTACGCCGCGAAAGGCGTCGTGCTTGGCGGCCTGCAAGGAATCGATGCTGATGCCCACGCCCATCACACCGATCTCGACAAGCGTCTTGGCCAGTTGGTCATTGATCAGCATCCCGTTTGTCCCGAAGACCACCATAAAGCCGAGTTTGACCGCATAACGAGCGATGTCGAGGATGTCGGGTCTCACGAGCGGCTCGCCGCCCGTGATGACAAGGAGACAGCCTTTATTCACCTCCGCGATCTGCTCGATGAGTCGGTAACATTCTTCGGTACTCAGCTCGTCATCCCCACCGGCGGCTTTGGTCGTCGCATCGAGATAACAGTGATCGCATTTGAGGTTGCAACGCTTGGTCAGGTTCAGCGCAACGAGATAGGGTTTGAAGTCGTCAACCGTCCGACCGTCGAACGGTCCGTCCCCCTTTGGAGCGGGTGTGAAGAACTGGGAAATTTGTTGCTGCAAAGAGCCCAGAGTTCCGGAAGGGCCGTTGAAGATGGGAAGAGATTTACCCATGAGTGTTGTGTTTGGGTGCTGAGGTGGAATACGTGTCAGAGGAAAGGGCTGAGGTTCAGCACCAAAAGCCCGCCCACGCGAAACCTATCCGCGTCCCTTTCCGGTGAGGTCGGCGATCATGTCCTTGAGATTGCCGGTCTTCATCGCTTCCGCCATGTACCCCTTGGCCTGTTCGATGCCTTCATCCGCGACTTCGAGCGTGATCACGGTCGCTCCGATTTTTTCGGCATGCTTTGAGAATCAGCGCTCTGGTGCAATCGCGCATGAAGCCTTCCGGAGCCCGATCCAATCTGAGCTTGGGCGTTCGTCCGTCCAGGTATAGGGTGACGTGGTTTCAGACGTGGACTCGTTCGAACCATTCCCATTCGCCGCTGCCGGCGTCGGCTTCCGCCGCCGGCGATGTGCCGGTGCCCTTGTTGGAAAAAATGGGGGTATAGTCTTCGGCTGCGGCTTCCTTGATCATCGGCGCCGCATATTCGAGCGTGATGGTCGTCATGCCCAACTTACGCGCGCTCTTTTCAATCCTGGCCTTCGCACGCCTACGCTGAAAACCGGCCGGCACGGCGCGGATCGCTTCTTTCGCGTCCTTCGTCCATTGCATCGGCACATCGTCATAGGCCACGTCCGTTTCCAGCTCACCTTCAGACGTCGCGGCTACTTCGAAAATCTTTTTGTCGACCTGTTTAAATTTGGTCCCGTCCGCACTGCACACCGGACATTTGACCGGGGCTATCGCCCTTTCCCGATGTAGCCACACCCGTCACAGACGAAATAGGTCTGGCCCATTCGGTCCAGGTAAGCCTGCGTGGACGCATCGATCTCCTTCGGCTTCTCTTCAACGATCTGGGTCATGATCCCGCTCAATGTCGGACCCATGAGATCTTTCGTTACGGCCTGGTCGGCCTGCATCTTGTCGCGATCGATGCCGGCAGCATCCAGATTCCCACCAAGTGCGCGCATGGCATCCATGGCGCCTTTGGGGAGGATATGTCCGACCGCGGCGTCCACGACGGTGTTACTGATGATCGTATGGCCCTTTTCGATGGCATACCGATGAATAGCCGTTTTGGCGACCCCCCGCGCGAAGACCGGGATCTTTTCCATCCGCCGCAGCGCTTCTTCTGTCCAGGCGATCGTGTACTCAGCTTGGGTATCGATCGGTGGCACATACTTGCGATTGGAGACCAGTACGTTACAGGGCGCGCTCCGGAGCAGGTTTTCCGTGTTGCTGCCGACATCCATGTCCTCGTCACTGTGGACGCCGATGCGTCCGACGATGAGCAAGGCCGGGACGTCTTTGCGGACATACTGAATGATTTTTTCGAATGCTTTGCCGTCGAGCAAGGTCGTTTTCACATCGGTTTGCTCGGCTTGGGCGATTTCACGGGAAATGTCCAAGTGGGATTGATAGATCTTGGCCAGACCGCTGTCGATGATTTCTTCGTGTAGCTTTTCCTGTTCCTTGAAACGGAACACCTTGCCGGCTTCTTCGTTCAAGACCCCGGAAATGCTATGGAACGCGGCATAGTGAAAGTAAGGGTCAAACGCCGAAATCGCTTCCACCGGCATGTTGAAGGCCTTGCCGAGAGCCAAGCCGGTCATCAGTCCGCCGAACGAGTAGGGGCTGCCGTCGACGGCAACGACGATCCTCCCGCCGGTTATCGGCTGAACATTCTTGATAATCAGCATGTCGGAGTTACGGACTCGGCGGATCACGCGCTCGGTGTTGCTGCCGATCACGCTGTCCTTGACCGCACCGACTCCCAATGCTCCCATGATGACGAGATCATACCCGTTGGTATTGATGTCCTCGGCCAGTACTTTCCAGTTCCGGCCCTCAAGCGATCGCCGTTCAACGGGAAGATTGGCTTCGTTGCATTTCTTGTCGACGTAGTCGAGGTAAGAGTCGGTGATGATTTGGAGACCGCGGGTGATCAACGAGTCATGGATCTGTCGTTGCCGGTCGAGCTCCTTTTCATCGTGGTATTCCTCCGGCAATCCGGCTTCCATCTGCTTGAAGCGCTTGTCATGCATTTTCGCGGCATAGACATGGCTTCCCACGATCTTGGAACCGAACATCTTTGCCAGCTGGACGCCGACATCCACCGCAGTATTGGAATGGTCAGAGTTATCGACTGGAATATAGATGGTCTTATACATTAAGGCGCCTCCTTAAGGCGCGAGTTAGGTAGAGGAAGGGGACTGTAATTATCTGAAAAACCAAATGGTTGACGTGCTGTCCCACTTCTCAAAAGAAAATAAATGATAGCACTGGCCCAAATCGGAATGCAAGGCGTCACGAAAGCGGGAGATCGAGAGATATGGGTTCAATATGGTGATTCGGACGCATTCTGAAGAGAAATTACCCGGCCGAAGTTCTTGGCTCAGGTGTCTGTGAAGGGGATGGAACTGGTCGGCGCGAGCGAAGGATTTCTTCAAGTGAGAGAAGTGCGTCCCGCCCCGAATTACCCTCAATACCCCGGCTGAGGTTCTGGTCGGCATAGGTGGGGGATTCTGAAGTTTGGGAGAGAGATCCGGTCCATCGACGAGGATCACGGCTTCCTTGCTTCCGTTCCCAGGCTCGGAGACAAGCCTTCGCGATGAACTTGTTGAGGGGGGCAGGATTATAGAGCAACTTTTTGATACTACTCGGAGTCAACATCAATGGGTTATACCCGGCTGACAAGTATCCCTCCTCCAACAGTCGCTGTTCCAAATCGGTGTTCGGCTGGATACCCAGGAAGAACATCAAGGGGAATACACGCTCTTCCCCGATGATTGAGGCCACCATCTTGTAGGACTCGACACTCTGCAGGAGACTCTCTTCCGTTTCTTTTGGACTATTGAGGGAGTAGTTCAGGATCACCTTGCCTTTGAAGCCTGCTTCGGCCAGATAACGACAGCCGTCATAGAGGCGTTCCAGCTTGAATCCCATATGCAGATTGTTCAGCACCTCTTGCGAGCCTGACGTAATGGCTACTTCGAGATCGCCCACGCCTGATCGGACCATCAGTTTCGCGAGTTCCGGGGTAATCAGCGAGGTTCTAATGTAACCGGACCATTCGATCTCGAGTTTCTCGGCCACGATCCGCTCGAGGATCTCCGTGCACTGAGGATAGGCTTCTTTCCCCGTGATGAATTGGGCGTCGGTAAACCAGAATCGACGGGCACCCCACTGGTGATAATGTTGGGCGATGTCCTTGACGACCATGTCGGGCGGCCGATAGCGGACTCGCTTACCCTCGATGTACGGATAGAGGCAGAAGGCGCAGTCGTAGGGACAGCCTCGTTTCGACTGCACCCCGATCGATTCACCGATATACTCACCGTATTGAGGAAAGATCGACGTGAGGTAGGGCGAATCGACGGTCAGCGCGTCGAGCAGCGCCGGTGACCCCTGTCGGCCTTTCCGAATCCGATTGCCTTCTTTGACGATGTACCGTTCGTCTTCAATCGAACGGCCTTCGATGACTTTGAGAATGGCGTCTTCCCCTTCACCGAGGATACCGATGGTTCCTTCCGGGAGCCTTTCGATCAATTGGTCGGCAAAGGCCGTAAACGCCCCGCCTCCGATCATGATCTGAGCTTTGGGGAACTCTTTGCGGATCAGCGCGGGGTACGACAGGATCGTATAGATGTGGTTGTAGTAGCGATAGAGCTGCTTGACCCCCTCGAATGACGCCGCGATGCGCTTGAGGGGGTTACCGCAAAGTAAAAATTGAAGGCATGCTCCAGCGACGTGTCGCCTTCATGGGGCGAAAAGATCTGAATATCGCGCCAAAAAAGCAGACCAGGTCCGGCTTGAACTCCGTGGCTGCATCGCGGATGGCCTGGCCTCGCTGTGCGATGGGAAACGACGAGAGATCGAGAATGCGTTGACGGACCTCCGGCTTCCGCCGATAAATAAAGTCCGCCAAGTAGGTGATCCCAATCGGATAGACCTTCTTGCAGGAAGGAAAACGTAAGAGAGGAGTCCATAGAGCTAGGTTGAAGCTTAGGTTAAGGATACTTTCATATAGCTCCGACTCTCAACCTGAGCCTAAACCTTGACCTTCCTATTTCGTCGCTACATGAATGGCGACAATGCCGCCGCTGAGGTTCTTGTACGACACCTGACGAAACCCGGCATCGCGTAAGATCTGGCACGATCGTTCTTGGTCGGGAAACGTCCGGATCGAAGCCGGGAGGTACTCATAGACGCCGGTGCGATCACGGGCCACCACTGTGCCGATCCAGGGCAGCAGTTTGAATGAATACCAATCGTAGAACGTTCGCAACCAACCGAATATCGGACGCGAAAACTCCAGGCATACGAAGCGCCGCCGGGTTTCATCACACGGCGGATCTCCCTCACGGCTCCCGGCAAATCTCCAACGTTCCGCATGCAGAACCCGGTGGTGACCGCATCGAAGGTATTGTCTCCAAATCCTAGATGTTCCGCGCTCGCTTGGAGGCAAGTGATCTTGTCGGTGAGACTTTTACCCCCCGATCTTCTTTAAAGCCCTCAGCCAGCATCGCGTGGTTCAGGTCTGATGCGATCACGCGCCCCTTGGGTCCCATTCGCGATTCGACAAGGAGCGCGAGGTCGGCTGTGCCGGACCCAACATCGAGCGCGGTCCCTCGTCCGACGGGAGTAATGAAGGAAGCGGTCATTTTTTTCCAATGGTAATGCAGACCGAAGCTCAACAGCGTGTTGTTCAGATCGTCGACACGCGCAATGGCGGTGAACATCCGTTGGACGGCGTCTTCGCGGGCCTGGCCGGACCATGTCGAGACGACCTTGGCGGGAGTCTGGGAGTCTTTGGCCAATGAACGATGTTCAGTTTTCACCATGCGAGGGTGGTGGCGCCGAATTCAAGGCGCTGTCAAGCCGCCGAATCGAACCCATTCCGTCCAAAGTGCCATAAAAGGTGACTTTCGGCGAGACTGGAAATGAGTACGGTGAAGCGGTGTTTCATAGCTGTAGACATTCAACATGGTGATTTCCCATACGGAACCGAGTATCCTTCACCGGCCAACCGGTAAGTAGCACAAGAAAAGCATGGCTCTTCATCCTGACCTTCCACCTTCACCGTACGCCCCGCTTATTCCTGAGCAACGCTGGTTTCCCGCCGACGAAGCGCTCCGCGAGACGAGCTTATGAAAACTGCTGCCGCCGCTGGTCGCCAAAGTGCGTGAGGAAGTTTTTACCTGGCGCGCCGACAAATACATCGGCGCCTCTACCACCTCGGCAGCTCTGCTCCGCCGTTGGTTCGAGACCGAACACCTGATCGAAAACGCCGACGGCTCGCTGTCGCCATTCCGCTATTACTTTGCCCAACGCGAAGCGGTCGAAACGGTCATCTGGCTGTTCGAGGTCCGTCGTGCGCACGGCGACAAGTACGACCTGCTTCGGTTCGACGCGTCCGGGGCGGTCTCTTCCGGCATGTTCGACGAAGACTGGCCGCGCTATGTCGTTGAAAATGGCCACCGGCGCCGGAAAAACAAAAGTCCTATCCCTGCTGATCGCCTGGAGCTTCTTTCACAAGCTGTATGAACCGGACTCGGCGCTGTCGCGCAACTTCCTGGTCATCGCGCCGAACATCATCGTGCTCGACCGCCTGCGGGCCGACTTCGACGGCCTCAGGATCTTCTTCAACGACCCGATCTTGCCCGACAACGGTCACGACGGCCGCAACTGGCAGGACGATTTCCAGCTCGCCCTGCACATCCAGGACGACGTGCGCGTCGTCCGTGAGACCGGCAACCTCTTCCTGACCAACATCCACCGCGTCTTTCTCGGCGACGTGCCCGACCCTTCGCTGGAAGACGACGACCTGCGCGACTATTTCCTCTCGCCCTTCGGCCCAAGCCGGCCGGCAAGACGACCGACAGCACGACCGACCTCGGCGAGATCGTCCGCGAGGTCGAGGAACTGGCCGTCTTCAACGACGAGGCGCACCACATCCACGACCCGAAGATGGCCTGGTTCAAATCCATTCAGGACATCCACCACAAGATGCTGCAAAAAGATCGGCGTCTGGCGCTGCAGGTGGATGTCACTGCCACGCCGCGTCACGACAACGGCGCGATTTTCGTCCAGACCGTGTCCGACTATCCGCTGGTCGAGGCCATCCATCAGAACGTGGTGAAACATCCGGTCCTCCCCGACGCGGCCAGCCGCGCCAAGCTGACGGAAAGAACGAGCGCCCTCTTCACCGAGAAATACGCCGACTACCTCGCGCTGGGATCGAGGAATGGCGGAAGAGCTACGCCGAGCATGAGCCGCTCGGCAAAAAAGCCGTGCTCTTCGTCATGGTGGACGACACGCGCAACTGGATGGGGCCTATCTCGAAAAGATCTGTCCTGAATTGCAAGGCGCAGTGCTGGTCATCCACACCAAGAACAACGGCGAAATTTCCGAAGCTGCGTCAGGGAAGAAGAAGGAAGAACTCGAACGGCTACGCAAGCAGTCCAACGAAATCGATACCTGGAAATCGCCCTACAAGGCAATCGTCTCGGTGCTTATGCTCAAAGAGGGCTGGGATGTGCGCAACGTCACCGTCATCGTCGGCCTTCGCGCCTTCGCGGAAAGCAATATCCTGCCCGAACAAACCCTCGGCGTGGTCTGCGACGAATGTATTTCGGTACGGACACGGGAGAACCGTCTCGGTCATGGGTACGCCGGCGTTTCATGGAGTTCGTGGAATCAATCCAGATCGGAGGGCGTCCACTTCGAGTACGCGCCAATGGGGAGCGGTGCCACGCGGCAGAACTCGCTCATCGTGGAAGTCGACCACGAGAATCCCGATAAGAACCTCGACGAGCTGACATCCCAGTCCCTAACCTAACTCGTCGTTTCAACGCGAGTTCAAGAATCTTGACGATCTCGACCCGGAGCCCTCGGCAACAAGCGTGCCCCTCAAGCCGTTCACACCGGAAGAGACGCGGGAGATCGTCTTCAAGACGATGCTCGATTCAGAAATTCATCATACGATTCAGCTCGACGGCAACGGGCCCGCCGACTACCGGTCTGTCGTCGCCTTCTTCGCGCGCCAACTCCTGAAAGATCTGCGTCTCGTCGGCGGCTACGACATGCTCTATGGCAAGGTGAAGACCTTCATGCGCGACCACCTGTTTCAGCGGCGCCCGTGGATCTTGAAGACCCGGTGGTGCTCCGGAATCTCTCCGAACCGGAGTCCGGCAAAGTCCTCTACGACGCTTTCAAGGCCGCTATTAACGCACTGACCATTCAGAGCAGCGGCACGGCGCATCGAAGCCTGGATTCGTCTAAAAGAGATGCGCCCCTTCCGGACGGAGCACCGCCCGTTCCTCGCGGCAAAGAAGTCCATCTTCACCAAGATCGTGGGGGAGCCTCACTCGGGCGGGTTCGAGCTGTCGTTTGCCGCTTCTGGAAACCGCGAAGGATGTAGTGGCGTTCGCCAACTACCTGGCGGTCGGCTTCAAGCTCGATTACGTGAGGGCCGACGGAGACCTCTCGACCTATATGCCGGACTTCATCGTGCGTACGACCGACGGCACGGTGTGGATTGTGGAAACCAAGGGACGAGAGGAATTGGATCTGCCGCAGAAAATGACTCAGGCTCAAACTATGGTGTGCTGATGCCACCGCCGCCGAAGAAAACGGGCAGCGGTACGACTTTGTCTTTGTGGACCAAGTCGGGTTAGAAAAGTCGCCGCACCGACACCTCGCCGCGCTTGCCGCGAGCTTTACGGAGTCAAGAGCCGGCCATGATGACCTTTCGCAATTTGCGGCACGGTACCTATTCTGAGGAATAAGGGTACTAACTCGTGAATAAGGGAAGGAGTAAGGGTAGTAACTCGATCAACCGCGAGGACCGGGACCAAATGGCGAAAGAGGGTAGTAAAGAGGGTAATAACTCAGTCGGACATGAAGTAGGAATAATTTCAGCAATGACAAAGGATGAGCATGAGCAGTACCAACCCCAATCCTGAAACCCGTATCGCACTGTTCCAGCGCAAGGAAGTCCGCCGCACCATTCATAACAACGAATGGTGGTTTGCGATTGCCACAATCATAGTCCTCACGGGTTCGGTTGACCCAGGCGATTACCTCAAGAAACTTCGCAAACGCGACCCTTCCCTCGCTGAGGCGTTCCAAGGGGGGAAGACGTTCCCCCCTTGGCCTTAAACCCGACACGCCCGGCGAGCGCCAGATGCACCAGTGTTGGAACACTGAAGGCGTCTTCCGCCTGATTCAATCCATCCCCAGCCCCAAGGCGGAGCCGTTCGACGCTGGCTCGCCAAAGTCGGTTACGAGCGGATTCAGGAAATCGAAGACCCGGAACTCACCTCCAAACGCACCCGCGCCCTCTACAAGGCCAAAGGCTACTCCGGTGACTGGATCGAGAAACGGATGCGCTCCATCGCCGTTCGCGACGAGTTGACCGACGAATGGAAGAAGCGCAACGTCAAAGAACAGCGCGAATACGCCATCCTCACCGCTGGAATTGGAACAGCGCTGTTCTTGCGGCCCGCCAAAAATCCCGCGCGCTGTTCGGCTTTCGCCTGGGTGAGGAAAAAACCCTGGAGGTC